>CAIYIP010000432.1 GCA_903926285.1 uncultured Gammaproteobacteria bacterium | reverse complement strand
GATCTGTTGACGCAAACCCACATAATAATCGCCATCGCGAATCATCACTGCGCGATACCCGGACGTGTTGTTGATTCGTTGCTCAACTTCCTTGGCGATCGCGAGCGTAACTTTTTTCTCCTGCAGGCGCTTGATGCCGATGGCGCCGGGATCATTGCCACCGTGACCTGCAGAAACTGCAATCACGATGTCGCGCTTGTTGCTGATTAGATCACTTGCCGAGGCGCTCACAACAGGTCGCGGTACAGCGGTGGATTCATTAGTGTCATAAAGGTCTATAACAAGACGATCGCCATATTGCGCGTTTTTGCCGAGCACGAAGCTGCGTGGCTGCACCTTGCCGCGCATATCCAGCACGACACGGACATCGTGGTCGTTTTGTACTGAGCTGCGCATGCTGATGATGGAGGTGTCGCTTAAATTGAGGTTGTCGAAGTTGTCTTCCATCCTGGAGTCGATCAGGTCCACAACAACTCTGTCAGGATGATCGAGAGTAAAAATGCGATGATCGATGCCTTCATTAAGGTCAAAAACAAGGCGAGTGTATTCGGGGGAGCGGTAGGTGCGTACATTTTCCACCACAGCAGCATACGCCAGGTTTAGGCAGGAAAAACCCAACAAAAGCAGCGATGAAACAAGGCGTACGAGCATTGGTTCGGCGGTTCGTATTGATAATTAGTCTTTAATTTACAATTATTTAAAGGCTAAAGCTAGGAAATTTCTAGATTGTATGGCGGGCAGGCCACAATTCGGCCAAGATATAACCCTGAGCAAGAGTGGATATGTGGGTGCACATTTTGCCGGATGTTTGTTAGATTCACGAGATTCGGCTCTGGATATATCATGAGCACAAGGCCGTAACTCCTGAAAGCATCCATGTTCAATCGGGTAAAATAAATTGAAGGGTGACGCCAAAATCGTATTAGTGGAGTTTCATAAATCTATATCTGGAAGTTGAAAATGAAAGTTGTATATGTGCCGCAGTTCATCGTCCGTGCGTTGCTTATACCGGCATTGTTTGCATTATGGGGCTGCGACAAAAAGCCAGTAGAAATTACTCAGTGTTTTGTCGTAATAGATGAAGGAGATACTGGTTTGGACGCCGTACCGCCCAACGGTCTGGTAGTGGACCTGGCAAAGAAGTGTTATGGCCTTAAGTGGTCCATTCCGCTTACCTACGAGCCTTTTCTATTTGGCACACCAGTTGAAAACCTGAATATTACGGTTGGTCTGGTTGACCAGGCCCCCGGCGCTCACATGACTGAGGTACGTAAAGCCAGAGACAAACCGGAGGTATCTCTGTATCCGCAGCTTGCCAATGAGTTTCAGGAACGTATTGTAGCGATAAAGAAAGCCAGCGAAGAGACTTATGGCCTCAAATCAACAGGCAAGCTTATGTATGGTATGGAAGTCTATATGCCTGATAAAACTGACGCCGAGGCAACGATGTTAATGTTTTATCCCGTAAACTCGGATTCGTTCATGGTGGTCTGTCCTGTAAGTGCAGATCAGCGTGTAGAACAGGTCGACCCTTTAACATTATGCACGGTTACCAGTTATATGAATCAGGACCTGTTTGCTGAATACCATGTTCTTTATTCACTGATGCCGCAATTAGATCTGATTAATTCAGTGATGGTGAGCCATATCCTCAATTTTCGCGTTCGCTAACCAGCGTTTGCGAAACATCTCAACCCGCTGCCTGCCGTTTCGTTAGCCCCGCCAACGCTGTCGCAAGCTGTTCCCCATATATCGAATACGCCTGCCAGCTGATGCGGCGGCCGTTGCCTTCAACAGCCAGCGTCAGATCAAGATCCGCCGGCGGTAGCAGGGGTTCGCCTTTTTCGGGCCACTCGATGAGCGTCAGGGTTTGTTTGTCGATGAAGTCCCGCAGCCCCAGAAATTCGAGTTCGGCTGGATCATTCAGGCGATACAAATCGTAGTGAAAAATTTTGCGCGTGCCGATTTCATATGGTTCGACTAGCGTATAGGTCGGACTTTTTACGGCACCCTTGTGGCCAAGCGCGCGTAACAGTCCGCGACTCAAGGTTGTCTTGCCGCTGCCGAGATTACCCCGCAGTGTGATAATGCCTCCTTCTTGCAAGGCTGCTGCAAGGCAGGCGCCAAAGGCGAGGGTGGCTTCTTCGTTGGCGAGAAGACAGGAACTGTTGCTTGAGATCATGGATTAACCAGACGCCGTATATGCACAAAAAGATCCGACGCTAGCAGTCCGCGTTCACCGCCGCCATGAGCTGCCAGGTCTGCAGCCTTGCTGTGGATACAAACCCCGATACGAGCGCTGTCGGCTACAGAATATTGCTGCGCGAGTAAACCTGCGATCACGCCGCTCAGTACATCACCCATGCCGCCGCTGGCCATGCCGGGATTGCCATGGGCGCAAGTTTCCACCTGTTGCCGGCCTTCATGCACATAACACACAAGCGAACCGGCGCCTTTGAGAATCGCGACGCCGCCAAACTTGTGCTGCAGTTCACGGACTGCATGCTGGCGATTGGCATTCACCTCGCCGGAAGTGATGCCCAGCAAACGTGCCGCCTCACCGGGGTGTGGGGTAAGAATGCGCTTGAGGGAAACATCGGGCCCAAGCAAGCTTGCATCACTGCTGATCCAGTTGAGTGCATCGGCATCCAGCACAATTGGCAGACGCTGTTCGGCAGCGATCTCAAGTGCAGTAGTAATTACCACTTTCGACCAGGGGCTGCGCCCGAGTCCCGGTCCGAGCACCATGACGGTTGCACGCGCGGCATGTAATTTCAGATCAGCAGGAATGGCAATGCCGCGCACCATGAGTTCAGGTCGGTGGCTCAGAAAATTTGCTGCATGGGATGGGTGAGTTGCTACGGAAGTCAGACCGGCGCCGCTGCGTGCTGCCGCTTCTGCTGCCATCAGTGCAGCACCACCAAAGCCCTGGTCGCCGCCAGCTACGAGGACATGACCAAAATCACCCTTGTGGGTTTCAGGATCACGTGCAGGCAATAAATGCTTGAGTGTGTTGTACGAGATCGGGCGGATTCTATCGGTCATGTTGCGGTGTCAGGATTTTTATATGAGCCAGCACGATAATGCAGGGGCATGGACAAGGCAAGGCGGGAAGAGCAAGACTATTGAATGTGGAAATAGAAAAAATCAAAGTCCCAGATAAAACAAACCCCGCCGGAGGGCAGGGTCAAAGCAGCAAAGCAGCAGCATTGCAAAAACTGGTTATGTGATTTTCTTATTGAGCTTGTAAATGACGTTTGCCTAATGTGATGTGACGTGGGCCGGAGGTCGCAACTTGACCGCTAACACCTAAAGGAATCTGTTGTACTTTGCCGCCGTTCGCATAAAAGCGGGCTTTTTGTTCTTCTATGGAAAGTTTGGAAAAATCATCTGCAGGAGTTATTACAGGTTTGCTCTTATGTGATTTTGCAGTGGCCATGGCGTTCCTTAGTCTCAAAAAAATGTCGAAGATTATTCTGGTTTTATGAACTGCTTTTGTGAAGATCGGTAATGCGGAAATGTCCCTCTTTTTGATCTAACCCCGGGGCCTGATTATAGTCAGTCCGGTGCTGCATTTCATGTCTTGACAGGGCCTTTTTGGGGGTAAAGCTGCGTGTACCAGCCTCTGGGACAGGGACACATAAAATGGGGGTTTTGCCGCCTTTTGGGGCGGCAGAGCCAACGCAGGGCAGGGGCTTTTTATTACGTTTTTAACGTGAGCTGAAGGCCAGTCGAAGCGCTAGCCCAATAAATACAAGGGCTGCAGCCCGGTTCAGGGCGGCTTGGGCCCGGGCGGAATTGCGTAACCAGCCAGCCAGTTGGCCAGCAATCAGGGCAATACCTATGAAAATGATCAGT
>CAIYIP010000431.1 GCA_903926285.1 uncultured Gammaproteobacteria bacterium | reverse complement strand
AGCACACTGATAATGTCATGAATTGCCGCACCTGTTGGTGAGGTGATAACTGCGATATGCAAGGGTAGCGTCGGAATTTGCTTTTTTCGATCCGGGGCGAAGAGGCCTTCGTTTTGCAAACGCGCTTTTAATATTTCAAAGTTACGGCGCAGTGCACCTGCACCGGTTTCTTCCATGTGCTCAAGCAGAAGCTGATAATCGCCTCGACCTTCGTATAGGCTTAATTTTGCTTTGACCATCACTTGCATGCCGTCTTTGGGACGCATGCGCAATAGCATGTTGCGGTTGCGAAACATGGCGCAACGTACCTGGGCATTCTGATCTTTCAGTGTCAGATACCAGTGACCGGAAGCAGGGATTGAAAGATTGGAAATTTCGCCTTCAACAAGAACGCTGGGAAAATTTTCTTCCAGCAGCGACCGTGCCATCCGGTTCAATTGCGAAACGGACAAAACACTTGGCTCAGGCTTGCTTGTAGAGGGATAAATGACATTCACAAAGCCATGATAAGGGCGGCTCGTGTTTTAACCAAGCGCTTCAAGGCCCAGATTGCTATTTCCTCGATGCCTAGTGCTGGTCTATAATGCGCCGATTTCCCGAAACAAGGGTATAGCAAGTTTCAGGTAATCCTTATGCTGCGTGTAGTTGAAGAAGCTCTCACATTTGACGATGTTCTCCTTGTCCCTGCCCATTCTCTGGTGCTGCCCAACAAGGTCGATCTAAAAACCCGCCTGACCCGCTCCATCACTCTCAATATTCCCTTGATTTCTTCTGCCATGGATACCGTAACGGAATCCCGGCTTGCCATTGCCATGGCGCAGGAAGGTGGTATGGGTATTATTCACAAGAACATGAGTATTGAAGAGCAGGCTCGCGAAGTGCGTGCCGTGAAAAAATACGAAAGTGGTGTTGTGACAGATCCGATCTGTATAACGCCTGATACCACGGTGCGCAAGTTGCTCGAACTCACGCGTGAATACCGGATCTCCGGCTTGCCGGTGGTCAAGGTCAAACGCGGTAAGCGCGAACTTGTGGGTATTGTTACCTCACGCGATGTGCGCTTTGAAACCAATATGGATGCCACGATCGACAAGATCATGACGCCAAAATCACGTCTGGTTACGGTGCGTGAAGGCGCAAGTCTTGATCAGGTAAAAGTGCTGATGCACAAACACCGCATTGAAAAAGTTCTTGTCGTGAATGCCAAATTTGAACTGAAAGGTCTCGTAACGCTCAAGGATATCCGCAAGGCTGAAGATCATCCGAATGCATGCAAGGATGCCAAGGGCCAGTTACGCGTTGGTGCTGCTGTTGGTACTGGCAAGGAAACCGAGGATCGTGTGCACGCTCTTGTGCAGGCTGGCGTGGATGTCGTGGTGGTAGATACTTCTCATGGTCACTCACAGGAAGTCATCAACCGCATCAAGCAGATCAAACAGGCATTTCCCAAACTGTCGCTGATTGGCGGTAACGTAGCGACTGCAGAAGGTGCGCTTGCCCTTGTTGAAGCCGGAGTTGATGCAGTAAAAGTTGGCATTGGTCCTGGCTCCATCTGCACTACGCGTATTGTGACTGGCGTAGGTGTGCCACAAGTTACCGCGGTAAGTAATGTGGCGGCTGCACTCAAGGATACCGACATCACAATTATTTCGGACGGCGGTATACGCTTTTCGGGTGATATCGCAAAAGCCATCGCTGCTGGTGCTAACGCGGTAATGATCGGTAGCTTGCTCGCAGGAACAGAAGAGTCTCCTGGTGATGTTGAACTGTACCAGGGCCGTAGTTACAAGGCTTATCGTGGCATGGGTTCACTTGGTGCAATGTCGAAAGCACATGGTTCCAGTGATCGTTATTTCCAGTCGCTGGACAGCGGCGCTGCCAAGCTGGTGCCAGAAGGTATTGAAGGCAGAGTTCCGTACAAGGGCCCGGTGTCAGCCATCATTTTCCAGCTGACCGGCGGCGTACGTTCGAGCATGGGTTTGACCGGATGCGGCACTATTGAAGAAATGCGTGTCAAGCCGCAGTTTGTCCGTATTACAGCTGCAGGTGTCAGCGAAAGCCACGTGCATGACGTCAGTATTACCAAAGAAGCACCCAACTACCGTATTGGTTAAATCGCCGCAGGAGTTAGCGACGCATTGTGCAAACTCCTGCTGCAAGTTCTTCATCAGTTCTGGAATCCCTCATGAGTCTTAACATCCACGAGCAAAAAATCCTGATTCTGGATTTTGGCTCGCAATATACGCAATTGATTGCCCGCCGTGTACGTGAGGCCGGCGTATATTGCGAAATCCACCATCACTCTCTGCCTGAAGCTGATTTTCGTGCGTTTGCTCCGAAAGGTTTGATTTTTTCCGGTAGTCCAGAATCGGCAAATCATGATTTATCACCTAGAGTTCCTGACTACATCCTCCACAGTGGTCTGCCCATTCTGGGAATTTGTTACGGCATGCAGACCATGGCCGAGCAGATGGGTGGCAAAGTTGAAGGGTCCTCTCATTCCGAATTTGGTTATGCGCGTGTAGAAATAATCGGGGGAAGTAAATTACTGCACGACCTCGAACATGCTACTCAGCAAGAAGACAAGACCTGGCAGGATGTCTGGATGAGCCACGGTGACAAGGTCACCCAGATGCCCCCCGGTTTCAGCCTTATTGCTGCTACTCTCACAGCGCCGATTGCAGCGATGGCAGATGAAAGCCGCCGTATGTATGGCGTGCAATTCCATCCGGAAGTCACTCATACCAAAGCGGGTCAGCAGATACTCGACCGTTTCGTGCATGAAATATGCGGCTGCGAAAGACTGTGGACCTCTGCAAATATTATCGAAGATGCCATCGCTACAATCAGGAAGCAGGTTGGCAGTGGCCAGGTTCTACTCGGCTTGTCCGGTGGCGTTGACTCATCTGTAGTTGCTGCCTTGTTACACAAAGCAATTGGCAACCAGCTGACGTGTGTGTTTGTGGATAACGGCTTGTTGCGTCTGCGCGAAGGCGACCAGGTGATGGATACCTTTGCCCGTCACATGGGCGTGAAGGTTATTCGTGCCGATGCAGAAGCGCTGTTCCTGGGCAAGCTCAGTGGTGTGAGCGATCCCGAAGCTAAACGCAAGATCATCGGCAATACTTTTATCGAAGTGTTTGACTCGGAAGCCAGTAAACTGGGCACAGTAAACTGGTTGGCGCAGGGCACTATTTATCCAGATGTAATCGAGTCGGCTGCTGTCAAACATGGCAATGCACATGTCATCAAGTCGCATCACAATGTGGGAGGCCTGCCTGCCCATATGAAAATGGGGCTCGTGGAACCGCTGCGGGAATTGTTCAAGGATGAGGTTCGCAGGATTGGTGTTGAGTTAGGCTTGCCGCATGAGATGGTCTACCGGCATCCATTCCCGGGCCCCGGCCTCGGCGTAAGAATTCTGGGCGAAGTCAAAAAAGAATACTGCGACGTTCTGCGCCAGGCAGATGCAATTTTTATCGAAGAATTGCGCCGTGCTGAGTGGTACCACAAAGTAAGTCAGGCATTTGTAGTCTTTTTGCCTGTGAAGTCGGTGGGTGTTGTGGGTGATGCCAGGCGTTACGCCTGGGTGCTTGCGCTGCGTGCTGTTGAAACAATCGATTTCATGACGGCACGCTGGGCGCATCTGCCTTACGATCTGCTGGAGCGCGT
>CAIYIP010000430.1 GCA_903926285.1 uncultured Gammaproteobacteria bacterium | reverse complement strand
GCTTTAGGCTGGGCCGTGGCAAACAGCTGAGATGCAGCGGCTATTTCAGACAATACCGCCTGAGTCATGCGGTCATGTAGCAATTGGGAAAGCGCCCCTCTGTCAGTTTTTGCCACACCTGTGACGCGATAACTGACCCCACGTTCCAGCCGCCGGATTTTAGTCAGGCCACAATTATGTGCGATATCCGTTGCTTTGCTTGACCATGGAGAAATGGTCCCTGGCCTTGGTACTACAATATATTCACTCACTTCTCCCTGTGCAGTTGTGCGCGTTTTTACCTCTTCTGGACCATAACGCAGCAGGCGCTCCAGCAAACCAGTTTCTTCAGGAGTCAATGGGCTTTGCAGGTCTACGAAATGGATCCAGGTGCTTTCCAGACCTTGGACTGCGGGGAGGTGGGACTTGAGCTTGTGCAGGAGTTTATTACAGGCAAAAGTGGAGAGCGCTGGTGCGCCGGGCAGAATCAGCATCTTGTTACGAGCCTGAGTATTGAGAAATGCATGCAGGGTAAGACGGGCCATATTTTAATGGCATTGAAACTATAAAGACAGGTAAAAAGTCTTTTCACCACTTTGCATGATTATTTAGACCGTGGCGCTGCTCGTGCAAGGATATCCCAGCAAAATTTGCCGCCAAAACCAACAAAGCAAACCTGTACGAATCAATTTGGTGCAACAAATCAATAATTGATTCATAAAAGCGCATTCCCGTGGGCATATATGGGGCCCAGTCACAGCACCCAAGTACAATTTCGTTAAATTATTCATACTTATCAACTACATATAAGAGTTGGCTTGCTCCTTGCTATGAGGAGCACTAAGGAAGTGAATTATTTCCTTAACCCAGACATAGAACTGTCGCAAAAAACTCACGAGGAGAAATGCATGAAACACAAATTGCTCACCGCAGCTATATCAGCAGCTGCGCTGCTCGCAACATCAGCCAGCTTTGCACAACTTACTGGCAACGTAAGCGTAACGAATAACTATATCTGGCGTGGCCTGACCCAGAGCATTAACGAAGCCGCCGTCCAAGGTGGCCTTGATTACACTACCGAAAGTGGACTATATGCCGGCACCTGGGTTTCGAATGTATCCTACGATTCTGATGATGCTTATTCATATGAGCATGACATGTATTTCGGTTTCGCCGGTGGCGAAGACGTTACATACAACGTTGGCTACCTCTATTACAACTATGACGAAAATGCCGGTTTCGACTTTGGTGAAGTGTTCGCAAAAATCGGGTTTGGCAACTTCCTGGCTCAGGCATATTTCCTGACCAATGCAGAACCTGATGAAGTAGCGCTTGGCCGCCCCGACTGGGATTTCGCTGCGTTAGAAACCTATTACTTGTCAGGCGATTACAGCATTCCGCTTGCCAGTGGCGCTACCGTCGGTTTGCACCTCGGTTATCACGACGGCGACTTCGCAGAAGCCTTTAATGGTGTTACTGAGTCTTACATGGATTACAACATCAGCATCGCAAAAGACGGTTTCAGCTTCATGGTGACCAGTACTGATCTTTCCAGCGATGGTGATGACGATGGCGTAGAAGATTATGCCAGCATGCCTGCTCGCGATAACGATGAAATGAAATTCGTAGTTGGTTACAAACTAAACTTCGAATTGTAATTTGACAAGGCGTTAACCTCTCCCCCCTTGCAGGTGGTTTACCAAGTTAAGCTTGTAGCTTACCTGCAATTTTAGCCGATGTTCGCGAGAACATCGGCTTTTTTTATGTGAAAAATGGTGTGAATCCAGATCAGTTTGACTGCGATATGCCTTTCTTCTGCACGCGGCGCTGTTGAAAAAAATCACTAATCAATTGTCCACATGCTTCTGCAAGCACTCCTTGCCGGTATGTGATCGTATGATTGAAAGTTGTGCCATCTAGCAAATGCAGGCAGCTGCAGACTGCCCCGGACTTCGGTTCCAGTGCGCCAAACACGAGATGTTTTACACGTGCATGAATCAACGCACCCACACACATCGTGCAGGGCTCGATTGTTACGTACAAGGTGGTTTCAGGCATGCGATAGTTGACAAGAATTTGCGCAGCATTGCGCAGCGCAATAATTTCTGCATGTGCAGTCGGATCGTTACTGCTGATAGGCCGATTACTGCCCTGCCCTACAACTTCGTCATTGAGCACCAGCACAGCTCCAACTGGTACTTCTCCAATACCTGCGGCCTGTTGCGCCAGGGCCAAGGCTTTGGCCATCCAGTATTCATCGCGATCTGACAACATATGCGGTGTGATCCAGAAATTCGTAACCGATGAACTGCCTAATTGTTGTGATTACTGCGGCTCATGAACTATGTTCTTCCAGCAACATTTCTGTGAAATTGCGGTTAATCAGCATCTGGATGCGGTACGAGGGAAGACAGGAAACAAGCTCGAAATTCATTTTACTCTGAGGGTCTGGCCAACCTGGAGAATGTCACTGGCGAGATTATTTCTTGCCGCTAAAGCATCCGTGGTAGTGCCGTAAAGTCTGGCAATACGCCAAAGGGTTTCCCCGCGTTTGACACGATGGGTCGCTACCGTAGCTGCCGCAACCTGATTGGCCGGCGTAGTAGTTGTTATAGCTGGAGCTGGGGCGGCTGTCGCAGTTTGATTGGTCGCTCCAGCTGCACTTGTAGCCGGACGCACCAGCAGCTTCTGCCCAACCTGAATTAGATCGTTTCGCAGTCCATTGGTTGCCCGCAGCTGTGCAACACTTGTTCCGGTAGAGGAGGCAATACGCGACAGCGTATCACCACGCCTTACTGTGTATTCCTGGGTTGTTGTCGACGCGCTCGCCATGTACTGCTCATACGTGTCCGGGAATACGGCAACATGATAGTGAGGGGGACGGCGCTCTCGCGTCACGTCGAGTACATCGTCTTTTTCCATGGCAAGCAGATAATTTTCAAGCCACGTACGGCAGCTCTGTTTGGGAGGTATTCTGAGATCAACAGCCATGCCGGTCGGGTGCACCGAATCACTTGAAGCATTGGCCGGCTGGCGATCAATGGGGCGAGTTAAACTTGTGACCGTTAATTTCTCGCCACAAGCCACACGGTATTGTGTGCTCAAACGTTCGATAAAAGCTTTAACTGCCGGACGGGCGTAAGGATACGAAACATCAGACAGCTCAAAGTTATTGCCCGCCCGTACTTCCACCAGATCGCCCGCACTGACCAGACCGTTTACGACCTTCGAAGTTTTTACAAAAGTGTAACCTTGCTTTATGGCTATCTGATTCTGTCGCTCCATTGAAGCGCGGGATCCCTTAAGGGTTTGGGCATGGCTGACATGACTGAGGACCATGAGGACAGTTGCTGCCAATGCGAGAGTTAAACGTTGCATGTCTCATGCCCTACAAGAAGCTCATTTTTTATTTAACTTGCACACCACGGTGTCGCTTCTTTGACCCCTGTGCTCCCGTGTAGGCGCATACCACTTAGTATAACTTTGATTTCTTTTATGAAAATAGTTTTCTAGCTTAACAGGTCGATTTTTTTAAGGAATACATGAAGCGCGTGTCTATTTCGCGTAGATGGGCCATTCGGACATCAACAACAACGGTAAATGGTCATTATAATTTTCACCCATGAACTGACCTTTCCCCAGTAATTAGCGCCAGCCCAAAGGCGAGTTTTCCTTTTAAAATTACTCAAAGGAGAACTCACCATGAAGCGATCGAAGTACACCGATGAACAAATCATAAGCGCTATCAAGTAGCATGAGGCTGGAACCAAAGCCCAGGACATTTGTCGCAAGCTCGGGATTGCCGAGCAAACTTTCTACAAGTGGAAGTCGAAGTTTGGCGGCATGGATGTAGCCGATGCCAAGCGACTGCGCGCACTCAAAGAAGAGAATGGGAAGCTGCAGAAGCTACTTGCCGAGCAGATGCCGGACAACGTTGCCCTGAAGGAGGTGCTGTCAAGAAAAGTGGTAGGTCCGACAGCCCGCGAGGAAGTTGTCGGCCATCTCGTCATGCAAGGGTTTGTGAGTGAGCGCCGCGCTTCCCAGTTGTTTGGTGTAAGCCGCACAGCCGTTCGCTACCAAAGCCAACGCCCCGTGACTGATGCGCCAGTCAAGGCGCGCATGCTGATCCTGGCTTCACAATATCCACGTTGCGGTTACCTGATGCTGCATGGCCTGATGAAGATTCCGTGTGCTGAACGTTGTCGATGACTACACCCACGAATGCGCCGCGCAATTGGTTGAGACATCGATCTCTGGCGAGCGAGTGGCGAGATATCTGAATCAGTTGATCGAAACTCGCGGCCAACCACGCAGCATCGTGTGCGACAACGGGACTGAATTCACCTGCAAGGCGATGTACTTCTGGTGTCAGGAGAAACACATGAAGCTAGATTTTATCCAGCCTGGCAAGCCGACGCAGAATGCATTTGCCACAAGCTTCAATGGAAAATTCAGGGATACATGCCTGAACTAATACTGATTCAGGACCATGGACGCGGCGAGGAATTGCATTGAAGCGTGGCGATTGAGTTACAACAACGTACGACCGCACAGTGCATTGCGCTATCAACCGCCCAGTGTTTTTGCTAAAAATGCAGCCAAGAAACTCGCCTTACGGGTGATACAAATTCTGGGGAAAGGTCAACACTATGTGGCGGGCACACCCTATGATCTATTTTTAAAAAACATTCGTACACTAAAAAATAAGACTGTGACCAAAAGTTGC
>CAIYIP010000429.1 GCA_903926285.1 uncultured Gammaproteobacteria bacterium | reverse complement strand
TTATTTGACCCAGTATCGAGAATAACCCTCGTCTACAACTGTAATAGTTGGACTGGTTCTGAGCGGTACTTATTTACATCTGTTCAAGAGTAGTGATGCCCAGCAGTTCCAGCCCTTGTTTTAGCGTGCGGGCCGTCAACTGACACAAGCCCAGTCGTGATTCCCGTTCAGCACCTTCTGCCTTCAGGACAGGGCAGGATTCGTAGAATTTCATAAAGGTACCGGCGAGCTCGTAGAGATAGAGACATAGCTGGTTCGGCAGGCATGTTTCTGCCAGCAGTTCGACAATTTCTGCAAACTGGATGAGCTTGAGCGCGAGGGCTTGTTCATCTGGAACGCTGATGTTGATGTTGAAGTGAGCTTCCGGAGCAAGTGCAGCTTTTCGAAAAATACTTCGAATACGGGCATAAGCGTAAAGCAGGTAAGGCGCGGTGTTGCCGTCAAAGGAAAGCATGCTGTCCCAGTCAAACGCATAATCGCTGTTGCGATTCTTGCTTAAATCAGCGTATTTAACTGCAGCAACACCAACGAGCGCTGAGATATGCTGGCGTTCTACTTCATCGAGGTCGGGATTTTTTGAACTGACAAGCGTAAACGCCCTTTCAATACTTTCATCACAGAGATCGACCAGCTTGATAGTGTCGCCACTGCGGGTTTTGAAGGGTTTGCCATCCTTGCCCATCATTGTGCCGTAACTGACATGTTCAAGAGTGTTGTCAGGTCCCGCATAACCCGCCAGTTTTGCAGTGGCGAATACCTGCTGAAAATGCATGCTCTGGCGCGCATCCACAACGTACAACACCCGGTCTGCCAGCAATTCCTTGCAGCGATAACCGATAGCAGCAAGATCGGTAGTGGCATACAGATAGCCGCCATCAGACTTCTGGACAATAAGTGGTTGTGGATCACCTTCGCGGGTAACAAAGCCGTCGAGGAAAACACAGCGGGCACCAGCAGATTCAGTCAGAAGATTTTTTTCAGTCAAGGAGATGATGACAGCTTCCAGTCTGTCATTATAAAAACTCTCCGGAACAATATCTTTCTCAGTCAAGGTAATGTCGAGGTGCGCATAAAGCTCCTGACAGTGAGCTATCGACACCTTGATAAAACTTTCCCATTTGGCCAGGCAGTCAGGATCTCCCGCCTGCAAGCGCACGACATTTTCACGTGCTCTCTCGCCAAAATCTGGCTCCGCGTCAAAGCGTTGTTTGGCCGCTCGGTAGAACACCTCAAGATTGGCGAGCTCGTTATGCAGATCAGCACCACCTGGTAACTCTTGCATGTAGGTAATCAGCATCCCGAACTGGGTACCCCAGTCACCGAAGTGATTATGGCGAATGACCTTGTGCCCAAGGTAAGTAAGAGTCCGTGCGATAGCATCCCCGATAATCGTGCCACGCAGATGGCCCACGTGCATTTCCTTGGCCAGGTTCGGTGAAGAATAATCAATCACTATCGTCTGCGGGTTGTCAGCGCGCGCAACGAGTTGTGCCTGGTCCATTTTATTCAGAGTAGCTGTCAAAAATTCTGGATCAATGAACAGATTGATAAAGCCAGGGCCAGCCAATTCAAGCTTACAGACTACAGGTGCAAGCGTGAGATGATTGAGTACTTCAGCGCCAAGCTCACGCGGATTACGGCCCAGTCGTTTGGCAAGCGCCATGACACCATTGGCCTGATAATCACCGAAGCGCGGATCCTTGGCATAGTTTACGAGCGCTGGACAATTGGTTTCGCCTGTAATTTTGTGCAGAACTGCACTTATTGTCGTTTCTAGATACTGCTTGAGATTCATGAAGAGCTGCTGATTTTTGGAAAGGGGGCGATTTTACACGATCCAGTCCATCTTTGGCTTGAACAGATGGAAGGAAGTCCTGCTGATTTCACTGTTCAAGCGCAGCCCTGATTCTGATACAACGCTCGTCCTCTTGCTGATGAACAAGATAGGCTTTGCTTACCAACGGGTTGAGATTGGCAAATTCAATATTGGCCTGCGCCAGCCTGGATGCACTTGCAGGCGTGCAGGTGGTTGCATCCAAATAATCAGCGTATGCCCCAAGGTACTCTTCAGTTGCCGCATTGTTGAGGTTGGCTATAGCTGCAAGTATCCGCTCGGCTTCTGGTTCCAGCAGTACCAGTTGTTCATCCGGAAACAGATACGCCATTACGTTACGCATAGTAGCGAGTTTGTAGCTTAGCGGCGCATCGATGATGACATCCAGCCACTTGTCTTTTATTGAGGCTGCAGGTCTTACAACTTCTGCAGCCAGTGCCATGTTCTGCCCCTGGTCAGAAGGATCACGGCCACGCTCGTTAGCGAGCAATTCAACGTAGTTACCATAGTGAAAACGATTAAATCTCACGACTATGTTCCAGCGTTTATCCTGATCTATGGAGAGCCCTTCTATAACGCGTGTTGCAGACAGCAGGGACGACAGGTAGGCAAGTGCACGCGAAGTATGAGCGTGACTTGTAAAACTGTCATACCAGATTTTCTGGAGTTCTGAGCCGGCCTCTGCTTCTTGCAGCTGATTAAATAAAAATTCCTCAATACGCGCTTTTTCCTGGTCATGACCACCAAAGCGCGAAAACCAGGAAAATGTTGTGGAGAGAGTACCGTTAACATGACGTACAACATTATCATCCTGCTCATCCGTAAGATTGTTCAGTACAAAATCCAGATAGCTCAACAAGCGCAAATCCCCGGCATCGACACTTTCCCACAATGACTGCCATAACATCAGGCGAGTAGTGGGGTTAGGAAAATCATTGATGTGTTCATTGAGCGTCTGCATGGAGCCGGCATCAAACTTTATTTTCATAAAAGCCCAGTCACCTTCATTGGGCAAGGCAAGATCAGGGCAGGGCAGGCCGATTGCTTCGGCAAGATAAGTAACGGCTCCGGTATAAGTCACTGGCAGGGCCGCACTCTGGACCATTTGATTATCGGTGTAATGATAGAAACCAACCTGGGTGCGCTGCGAGCGCAGTAGCTTGTCTGCGGTAGCCAGCTTCGGCACGGTTTGCAGCAAACGGAACGAAGAGATCTGGTTATTTTTGCAAGTGAAATCAGGCTGGATCGTATTAACGCCAGAATTGTAAAGCCATTCCTGTTTCCACTGTTCCAGATCCATGCCGCTGGCAGTAGCCAGTTCATCGACAAAGTTGTCGAGAGTTGTATTGCCATAGGAATATTTTTTCAAATAGCTGATTACACCTAGCCGAAAATTTTCTTCGCCAATAAGAAAGGGCAGTTGGCGGAGTACAGATCCACCTTTGCCGTAGGTGATGCCATCGAAATTCGCGAAGGCATCCGCCGTAGAGGGGACTTCCAATTCGATGGGATGGGTAGTGATCAGCTGATCCGCGGTATATGCGGATAATTTATTGCCGATGTAGTAATTATCCCAGGCATTCGCAAAACTGCTAGCCTGGTCGAGTTCGAGATTGGCCATATAAGTGGCAAAGCTTTCATTGAGCCAAAGACCATTCCACCAGTCCATCGTCACAAGATTGCCAAACCACATGTGCGACATTTCGTGTGCGATGACACTTGCGAGATTACGCAGCTGGGCATTACTTTTTACGCCACGACTTACGTAGCGTTCATTAAAAGTAACCGCGCCGACATTTTCCATCGCCCCGGGATTGAAGTCTGGAACGATGATCTGATCGTATTTGCCGAAAGGGTAGGCTACTTCAAAGTAATCCTGGAAGAAGGCAAAGCTCTGCTGCGTCGGAATAAACCATTCCTCAGGTACTACAAAAGGTGCCAGTGCTTTACGGGCAAAAAGCCTCAATGGAATACCGCCGGCATTATTCTCCCAAACCGTATAAGGGCCTGCGTGCATGGCATACACATAAGAGGAAAGCGGAACGGTGGCCGGAAATAGCCAATGGTTTCTGCCGCCTTCATTGCGGATTTCTATTTCCTGGGTATTGGCGATTACGTGCCATGACGAAGGCACAGTTACTTCCAGAGTAAGCCGTGCTTTGAGATTAGGTTGATCAAAATGCGGAAACAGGCGATTGGCACTGTAGGGTTCGAAATTGGTGTAGAAATATTCTTCGCCATTTTCCGGATCAGTAAACTTATGCAGGCCTGCGCCATCATTGGCGTAGGCGCGGCTGTAAATAATAGTGAGCATATTTCTGCCAGTGATTAATTCAGTAGCAGGAATAGTCAGAAACCAATGTTCGTAGTTGGCATCAATCGTTGTGCCATTAACGCTTAGTCTCTGTATCTCACCACTATCAAAATCCAGAGTGACAGGCGAGACGTTGTCTGAACTCAGGTCAAAGCTGATTTCTACAACCCCTGTGAAACTTTCGCTGGCTTCCTGCAAGTCAAGCTGAAGGTGATAAGCCGGATCGCTGATCTGGGATTTGCGAAAACTTGCATAGTCTGCAGTCAGCAAACCCAGCTCGGGACGAGTGACAACCGCTGGGTCAGGAGAATTAGTAACCGGAAGCGTGCCAGACGAGTTGCCGCCGCAGGCTACCAGCAGCGACATTAAACTCGCAATGAACAGCAATAACGCTTGTGACTGAACTTTGCTCATGTGTATCGGCCCAGTGTCAATTGTCTACCGGTGTGTCATCAAGCTGAAAACTGTTGAAGCGTTTATAACACAACCAGGAGAGTATCACGGCGGCAACAACCCCGATCAGCACGGGAGCGGAAGCCACCAGAAACAGCGTTCGCATCGTGATGTCCATGCCAAGCAGCGCGGCGCCCGCGTAGGGGCCGACGATTGCACCGATGCGGCCTACCGAAAGCGCAATGCCCACGCCCTTGCCGCGGATGTTGGTGGGATAGATCAGGCCAGCAGTTGCATTGTTGCCTGCCTGCGCACCGAGGATGGTGATGCCGGCCATGGTGGAGGCGATGGCGAGACCCAGGAAGGGCATACCCTCGAAGCCAAGCAGCGCGATGCTGGGAACGGCGATGAGGAAAAGCGCGGCGACGATCCGGAATCCGGTACGGTCGAGCAGGAAGGCGATGACGAGACCACCGAAGGTGCCGCCGGTGTGATACCACGTGGTGATGAGCGCGGCATCCTGCGCCGGCAGGCCGTATTTGTCGAAGATCAGCGGGATCAGATTGTTGAGGAAGAAGTTCAGCATCAAGGCGATCGTGAAGCAGATCCACAGCAACGGGGTGATCAGTGCCAGACCGCCTTTGAACAGTTCGCCGATCTTGCCCTCGCTGCCGGCGACGACGGGCGGATTGACGAACACCGCGTCATCGGCGACCTGAAGGTCGGGACGCATCTTGCGCGCGATAGCGATCAATTCCTTGTGCCGCTCTGGCTTGGTGGCGAGCAGCTTGAGGGACTCGGGCAGGAAAAAGATCAGGCCGATAGCGACCGCGATCGGCAGCACGCCGCCGACGTTGAAGATCACCGGCCAGCCGTAGATGGGCATGAAGTAGTAGGCGATCAGACCGACGCCAGTGCTGCCGAGCGTGATGCCCATGAACATCAGCATGACCAGCATGGAACGGTACTTCTTCGGCGACAGCTCGGAGTTGAGCGAGATAGTGTTGGGCATGATGCCACCGATGCCGAGGCCGGCGATGAAACGCAGTACCATCATCTGTTCCATCGTTGTGGTGTGGGCCATGATCAGTGTGACGATGCCGTACAGAAACGAAGCGCCGATGATGAGGGGGCGGCGGCCGTACTTGTCGCCAAGCCAGCCGAGCAGCGGCGCGCCGATGAAGATGCCGTAGAGGTTGGCGCTTAGCACGCTGCCCATCGCGCTGCGCTCCACGCCCCACTCGCGGGTGAGATCCGGCGCCGCAAAGCCAAGTGAATTCAAGTCGAAACCATCGGCAAACATCGTTAGAAAACTCCAGATCAACAGCATGATATTGAAGCTGCGAATTTTCTGACCATCTACGAATTCATTTACCTGAAACGTTTGACTCATGGGTTGCCTTTGTTTCTGTTTGGTTGCTATAGGTAACCGGGGATGATAT
>CAIYIP010000428.1 GCA_903926285.1 uncultured Gammaproteobacteria bacterium | reverse complement strand
TGAACCTCAATGTACATTTCCATATGCTTTTTCTGGATGGGGTTTACGTCAGCAACAAAGTGAACAAACTGTCCTTCAAACCAGTCAATGCGCCCACCAAAGACCAGCTACAAACAGTCGTGCAACGCCTCAGCGAACGACTGGCCAAGCGGTTGACCCGCCAAGGCTTACTCACCCAAGACGAAGACAACAGCTTGACTGGAGCGGGTGAAGGGAATCGAACCCTCGTAATAAGCTTGGGAAGCTTCTGCTCTGCCATTGAGCTACACCCGCGGAGAAGGCTGGTGCATTCTGCATGAGCGGATTTATACTGACAAGCAGCGAGTGAACGCACCTTCCCGCGCACAACTATTATAAAAACAGGATACATCCATGAAAACTTCCACCGGTATTTTCAAACTGGCTGTTGCGCTTTCTGCCTTGATCTCGCTTGATGCGCTTGCGCAAGGCCGTGATCCTGCGACGTTTCCCGAGCAGTCGCGCATCATCAGTTTGCAGATGGAAGAGCGTGGGCTTGCTGAAGACTTCAAGGGTGTTACTACTAACGGGCAGGTTATCGAGGGACTATTTCCGATCAAGTCTACCGGTGTCGACACCGCCCCCGTCAGAGAGGCAGCCACTGCATTCCTGCAAACGCTGACCGCGGAGCAGCGCAGCGCCACGCTGTTTGCAGTCGACGACATTGAGTGGCGCAAGTGGGCCAATCAATCGATCTACAAGCGTCAGGGCCTTGCGTTTGCCGCGATGACTGACGCGCAGAAACAGGCCGCGCAAAACCTGCTCGATGCTTCGCTGAGTGCGAAGGGTTCGAAGCTTGCCACCGACATCATGCATCTGAACCACACGCTCGGCGAATTGAATAACAACAACTTCGTCGAATTCGGCGACGACAAATACTGGATTACGCTGATGGGTGAACCGTCTGCAACTGCACCATGGGGCTGGCAGCTAGATGGCCATCACCTGGCGATCAATTTTTTCATGCTCGGCGATCAAGTGGTTATGACGCCTGCATTCTGGGGCTCGGAGCCCGCTGTTGGCGAAGCCGGCAAATATGCCGGCACGCGCATCATGGATGAGGAACAGGAAAAAGGTCTGGCCTTGATTCGCGCGCTTGATGCGGAGCAGCAGAACAAGGCAATCATCATGCGCAGTAAAACCGGCAACAACATCATGACAGAAGCGTTCAGCGATAACGTGGTGATTGAAAATGCCGGCATTGAGGTGAAGACCTTCACGCCCGAGCAGAAAGCCATGCTGATCGATCTGGTGGGCCTTTACATCGGCAACATGGAAGATGAGTTTGCCGAGGTGAGAATGGCGGAGATTACTGCCAGACTTGATGAAACCTGGTTTACCTGGATCGGTGACACCCAGGATGATGCGGTTTTTTACTACCGTATCCAGAGCCCGGTGCTGGTGATCGAGTTTGATCATGAAAGCCCGATTGGCCTGACGCAATATTATCCACGCGGCGTTCCCTATCGTGAACACATCCATTCGGCGGTCAGAACACCCAACGGCAACGACTACGGCAAGGATCTGTTGCGGCAGCACTATGAAGCACTGCCGCATTGATCACAGCAATTAAAACTCTGTGTTGTACCAACCCCTGATCAGCTGGGTTTCATAACGGAAAGGCTCTCTCTGCAAAGCGCTGAGAATTGGGGACTGGAAATTCAGATTCCTGATTTTCTGCGTGCCCGACTGGATAACGGCATCGTTTGCATCCTTCAGCTCGTAGCTCAGGTTGATAGTGGGGAAATCGACTCTCCTGATTACCCTCAGGCCAAAAGGGTAGCCTGGATGGAAATATTCGATATCTCCGGCCAGGTCCACGTCATGCACAGTCAGATGCAAGGTCTGATCTGCAGGGAGCGTGGC
>CAIYIP010000427.1 GCA_903926285.1 uncultured Gammaproteobacteria bacterium | reverse complement strand
GGCCACGCTCAATCTGTTCCGCGCTCGCAACGGAGGGCGGTGGATTCAATTGAGGCAGCGTGAATTCCACTAAAGGTGGCAACTGCTCGTTTGCACCGAGCTTGAATACCAGCAAGCGCGAGTAATCGGGTGCGTAGTAATTGGTAGCTGAGCGGCCAGCTACAACGGCAATGTACTGCTCGCCATTCAATTCATAACTAATCGGGGCCGCCACAATGCCGGTCTGGCTGTCGATAGATTTCCAGAGCTCGGCGCCATTGTCTGCATCATAGGCTGCAATGCCATTCTGGCTGCCCTTGAACACCAGCCCGCCGGCAGTTGCCAGCATGCCGGCTGACGGTCCCGGAATGCGCCAGCTTTCTTCCTGTGTCACAGGATTCCAGGCCACCATGAATGAACCGCTCGGCAGATCGGCTGTTGCATTTGGCCCGAGTTCGGCAGCGCCCGCAGCGGGATCAATGCCCAGGTTCGATACCAGTGGATTGGGATCCCAGGTACGGTCGTAGGCATACACAAGCGCGTTGTTCGCTGAAGACAGATATACAAGGCCAGTCGCAGGATTAAATGCCATCGGCTGCCAGTTATGCGCACCTCCTGACGACGGCTGTACGGCAAATGCTTTACCGGTTTTATCATAACGCGCTTCCGGATTTTCGATCGGACGACCAGTTTCCTGGTCAATCCCAAAAGCCCAGTTCACTGCAGCAAAATTTTTCGCGGAAATGAATTCACCCGTTGCAGCGTCAAGTACGTAAAAGAAACCATTCTTCGGCGCCTGCATGACAACCTTACGTTGCACACCGTCTATCGGTAGCTGTGCAACCATGATGGGCTGGGTAGCGGTGTAGTCCCAGGTTTCGCCCGGAGTTGTCTGGTAATGCCACACGTAAGAGCCATCATCCGGATCAAGTGCCACAATAGATGACAGGAACAAGTTATCTCCGCCACCCGGACTACGGATGTCCTGGTTCCAGGGAGAACCATTGCCAGTACCGATATAAAGCAGATCGAGTTCGGGATCATAGGCCATGGAATCCCACACCGTGCCACCGCCACCCAGAGCCCACCACTCGCCATTCCAGGTTTCAGCTGCCATGGCCATCGTGTCATTCTCAAAGCCTAACGCGGGATTGCCCGGAACAGTAAAGAAACGCCAGGCCAGCGCGCCGGTTTCGGTATCGAAGGCAGAAACATAACCGCGTACGCCGTACTCAGCTCCGCCATTACCAATGATCACCTTGCCTTTGACGATACGGGGTGCACCGGTAATCGAATAGGACACATCGCGACGGATCAGGGTATCGGTTTCCCAGACCTTGGTGCCAGTTGCGGCATCAATCGCAATCATGCGGCCATCAATTGTGCCGACGAAGACCTTGCCGTTCCAGAGGGCCGCTCCACGGTTAACTACGTCGCAGCAAGCTCTGACACCCCATTCACCTGGTACTTCAGCGTCAAATTCCCAGAGCGGCTCTCCAGTTGCGGCATTGAATGCACGCACATTGCTCCAGGCAGTGGTGACATAGATGACGCCATCGACAACAAGCGGCGTGGATTCCTGCCCGCGCGGCACATTGAAATCCGCATACCATGTGAGCCCCATCTGGCTCACGCTGGTCTTATCGATTTGTGTCAGTGGACTGAAATGCTGCTCGGAGTACGTGCGACCAGTCGACATCCACATGCCAGGTTCATCATCGGCAGCCAGAAGTCGCACTTCATTAACTGCGGCATAAGCCACAGAGGGACTCTCGACGACGCGTACGACTGCCGTGTCAGCTACTGCGGTTGGGGTTGTCTCCGATTCAGGAGTTGATTGGCCACACCCGGCCATCAATAGTGTCGACACGCCAAACAGTAAATAATTTAGTGTTTTCATTATAGGTTCTCGCCCCCTTAAGAGTGCGCTGAGAATACCTCAGACCCTCCGTTCAACTCAAACAGGATTAAGGATCTTCTATTCAACCCGGTGGTCTTCCGCCAGAGTATTCCGAAGCTGCTTAAGGAAGTGTTCAGCCTGGGCGGCCTACACTGCAGGCGTTATCCAATGAAGAGGGATGAAACATGAAAAGGTATCTCAACACCGCTATTACTCTTTGTTTGCTGCTGGTTTCCAGTATTACGCTCGCCGATCGCGACGATAACCGCCGTGGCAATGGCCGTGGTCCGCCTGATTTCGTAGGCCAGAGTAATTCTCGTGGCTTTGAGCGCAACCGCGACTACCGTCGTGATGATCGCGCCGACTACCGCGACAATCGGTACGAACGCCGTGACAACGACAATGATGTCAACTGGTCCGTCAACCTGAATATCGGCGCGCGTCCTTTTGGTTATAACCCCTATGGCTACAACATGCTGGGGTATCGTCCGGAACCTTATTCATACCGCACACGCCAGCCAACCGTGATTTATCAGAATAATACCTATATTCGGGAAGCACCAACTAATGGCTATATCCTCCGGCCAGCACCCATCACTGCATATACAGTGCATAACACCGGTCGTCGTGGCGTGAGTTTGCTACGTGATCGCTCCGGTCGCTGTTTTGAAAGGGTAACGGATAACTATGGCAATGAAACACGGACCGAACTGCGGTCTTCAGAATGCAATTTCTAGGTTGGTATACAGCGCTTGCTGGGGCCGGGTAACTCCATAGGGACTGCAAGAGCGGGGGAGATAAGTCTTGCTTTCCTTTACTCCGGGCCCAGTTTTTATTTCTGCATTAATTTTCTCTTGATCAACCCGGCGCAGAACGTACGAGTTTTGTGCCGCGATCATGAACCACCAGCGGGTCTCGCCTGATTTTTACAGCAAACCTGTTCTATTACTGTCCCAACCTGACCTTGATGCGCGCACCGCCCCAGTCATTCTGGTCAATCTGGATTTCGCCGCCATAACTGCTGACAATTTCCACCGCTACCGCAAGGCCTATGCCCTGGCCGCTTTTAATCGTATCCGCGCGCGCGCCGCGTTCCAGAACCCAGTTGCGATCACTCTCTGCTATACCTGCACCGTCGTCGTTGATTTCCATTTGCAGTACTTTCTTTTTCTGGCTGGCGGAAACCTTAACCTTGCTGACCCCATATTTAAAGGCGTTGTCGAGCAGGTTGCCACAGAGCTCCATCAAATCACTCTCTTCGCCGTAAAACACCGCGTTGTCGGCGAGTTCGCAAACTACCGCCATGTTCTTGTCACGATACACCTTGTTGAGCGCGCCCAGAATTCGATTGAGCACAGGAGCCACCGGCACAGGCCTGGACAATAATTTCGTTTGATTGGATTTCACTGCGCGCTTGAGCTGATACGACACAATCTGATCCATGCGGTTGAGCTGCTCTGCCATGTCGAGCGAGTGCTGTTCAGTAAAATTGTGTGTCTGCTTTAGTTCCTGCAACGCTGTTGAAAGCACGGCCAGTGGTGTTTTAAGGCTGTGCGCAAGATCGCCAAGTGTGGTGCGGTAACGCCCTTGCCGGTCTCTTTCGCTCTTGATGAGAATATTCAGGTTTTGCGTAACAGGCAGTAGCTCAATCGGATAGTTGGTTTGCAACTGATCCTGATCACCCGCCTCGATTGCCGATACATCAGCTGCAAGTTTTTGCAGCGGTCGCATACCCCAGCGCAACAACAGGTACTGGGCAACTGAAAGAAATACCGCGAGCACCGAAAACCAGATTGAAAGATTGGAAGTGAATTGACGAATCTGCGCATTGGTGGGGGCATTGGATTCCATCACTACGAAGTTGTAGTTCTGGTCCAGAGTTTCCCAGAAGATACCGTAACTGGCCCATGACAGCTGGCCTTGATCTGCGGTTTCGAGCGAACCAAATAGGGTTTGGCCCGGAATGATTTCTTCTACTACAAATCTGTTTTGCGGCAGGTTGAGATTGAGCGCTGACGGACTACGCCAGACCTCATTGCCTTCACTATCGATGATAAAACCATACAGGCCCGAATCAATCTGGGAAAAACGTGCCTCCGGCAGTTCAGGCAGAAAGAAGCCGTCTACTTCAGGATCAGGCTCAGCCACACCAAGCAAGGCGTAGACTTGCAGTTGCAGACGTTCCTCCACACCCGCGACAACACTTTCACGGTAGGCTCTGACAAGGACCATGGCCGCAAGGCCGAGGAAGAGAATCAGCAGCAGCCCGAAGGCAAGCACCAGCCGGGTTTGCAGGGAATAGTTTTTTTCAGTTGTGTTTGACAGGGACATTGAAGCGATAGCCTTGTCCCCGAATGGTATCGATGGGTTTCAGGGTTTCCTCGGGATCGAGCTTCTGACGCAGACGGCGGATAAATACTTCGAGCACATTGCTGTCTCGGTCGTGGTCCTGCTCATAGAGATGTTCAGTAAGCTCGGTTTTCGACACCACTTTGCCAGGATGCAGCATGAGGTATTCCAGCACCTTGTATTCATAAGCAGTAAGTTCGGTTTCGACACTGCTTACGGTCAATTTGCGCGCGGTGGTATCGAGGCTCAGATTGCCAAATTCCAGCATTGGTTTG
>CAIYIP010000426.1 GCA_903926285.1 uncultured Gammaproteobacteria bacterium | reverse complement strand
TGGCGGCAGATCTTACGCAGGCTAACCCCGATATGGTGGTTCCTAACCATATCATGATTTGCAATTCTGGTAAGCCTGCTTGTACTCCTGGCCAAAGCAGGCCACAAGATTCTCTACAACTTTCATATTCGGTGGCCAGGAATCTGCAAGTGAATTGCCATTCTGATCGAGTTGCGCATTTGGTGGCACCGGAAGATTAGCCAGAGCAAGGTACGCCTTTACCAGGGCGGTCCGGTCCTGTTTCATGAAGGCAACGGTGGCGTCCACATACAGGTTCCAGCCGAAGGTGTCATCCGTTCCGTTATGGGATTTTTCGAATAATTGTGTGGCCGAGACTGAATCGCCATTCATGGCGCGCACTTGGCCCTCATGCCAATAAAGCAAATATGATTTTTCCGGCATGGCTGCATGATAGTCCCTGATAAGATCCGCTGCGGTACCGAGACAACCCTCCTGTTGCGCCAGTGCGCGCCAGCCGCCATCCGGATTCTGGTCGAACGGTGTCATGTCGAGCGCAAGCAAGCGGGCGCGATCATAGACACAGGCTCCAGACTGGTTTTGTACAACAGGGTTTGCAACTGCGGCTGTGGGATGGTCAGCAACTGGTGTGTTGCATGCTGCGAGCACCCACAAGGACAGCACAGGTAGAAACAGCCGATACAATATTTTCACTGCAGCGTTATACATCAGGGCTCTTTTTTTCTGCTATGTAATTTGCAAGGGAGTCACAAATTGATCCATCAGGACTTTCATTGACCAGAACGCTGACTGTTAGCGCTGGCCGGCACCGGATAAATCAAACTTGCCTTCTTCTTCAAGATTGATAAAGGGCACCAGCCCGCCGGTATCCAGGCGGGCCTTGAATGTGTAACCCAGGCTGCTACGTTGCCGTGAAAACAGATCGGTAAGCAGACGTGCGCTGCCAACCAGATTGGGGCTGGCCTGAATCGTAAAATCCGCCATGCCATAACCAGGCACTTGGGGCAAATCGTTCGTTGCACCACTCAAGATGCGGTTGCCCTCAATCTCGAGTGTATAACTCATGCCTTCAAAGGAAAGGTCTGAACGATTGGGATTGACGATTTGCAAACCAATATTGAAGCGCGGTGCCAAGCCAGTTGTTTCAGGAGCCAGGGCAAATGAGGTGATATTGACCTGCGGCTGTTCATAGCCAGGCCGGTATCCGGCGCATCCGGCCAGTATTGAAGGCAGTAGCAGCATGAAAGACAAGATTTTATAAGTGCGCATAATCAATCCCCGCTGCAGATGCCTCAGAGTGTAGCGGATTCTCTTTGGAGATACATAGTCCAGCTTGATTTCTGTGGAGGATGTATCACCATCGCTGCCTGCAGGATCGTATTTTCAGGGCTGACAAAAGGTGACTCTGATCTTATGGTGTACTGCAGTAGTACGAAGGCAGATAATCTGGTTATTGCGAGGATCGTGAGTGCAACAACGATACAGGGATAGCAATATGAAAACTTTTCTGACGATATTTTCCATGTTTTTACTGGTGTCCTGCGGCGACGATAATCCAGGCAACCAGCCCGATACCACAACACTTCCTGAACCAGTCGTCGAGAGTGCAGGCAATACTCCCGTCCTCTATGCGGAATTCAATACCAGCATAACGATTCGGGACGTCATGAATACTTTCATTGATCCCAGTGCCGATGCATTATGGCAAGCGGTTCGCTTTGAAATGGATGCGACGGGTGCACACGAGGTTGTTCCGGAAACCGAGGAGGAATGGGAAGCGCTCAGAAAACACGCGATATCCATAATCGAGGGTGCCAACGCACTCATGATTCCAGGGCGTCATGTTGCGGCGCCGGGTTCGACGACTGAATTTCCGGCTTATGAATATTTGCCGGAAGAGGTTGAGGCAAAACTGGCTGAAGACAGATTGTCCTGGCTGGGTTTCGCCCAGAGCTTACAGACCTCGGCGTTCAGCGTCATGGGCGCGATCAATGCCCGTGATGTAACCCGCCTGGGTGAAACTGGCGGACTGGTAGATCAGGCTTGCGAAAACTGCCATTCGCAATACTGGTATAGAACCGAAAGTCTGTAATAGGGATCTTGCTGGATTAGCACTTACTTAAGTGGTATCCAAATGCTGCTGTAGCGTGATCTCAATACACAAGCCCGGCTTGTCTATTTAATTCCACGTCGCATGTGGCAGGGCGTCAAGGGAATGCCTTTCCTGTATGGGAATTCGTTTGTAATAAAAGAGTTGGGGAAGTGCGGGCAAGGTTTGCAAGTGTGAGGC
>CAIYIP010000425.1 GCA_903926285.1 uncultured Gammaproteobacteria bacterium | reverse complement strand
TGCCACGCTCAATGAGACTGCGCTGATTGATCCGGCGAAAATTGTCGGGACATATCACTACGATCATCCGCTGTTCTCGCTAGCAGGCATCAAGGCGCAGCAACAATGGTCCAGCATCAATGGCGTCAATGGTGTGTGGTTCTGTGGCGCGTGGTGGCGTAATGGCTTTCATGAAGATGGTGTATGTAGCGCGTTGCGTGTAGCCGAAGGAATCAATGCTCTTGCCAGCGTGCAACTGGCACAGGCAGGGTAGCGCTGACATGGAAGCTGCAATGCAAAGTGCGATATACGAAGGCGTGGTGAGTCATCAGCGACTTGCGCCGCGACAACATCAGTTCCATTACAAGGTCAGCATGGTGTATCTCGATCTTGATGAGCTGGATGCGGTGTTCAGCAGGTCGTGGTTGTGGTCGCTCGAACGTTGGAATTTTGCGAGTTTCCATCGCGCTGATTATCTGGGTGACCCGAAAGTGCCGCTTGGCGCAGCAGTCAGGGCTCGCATACTGGTCGCAACTGGACGTAACCATACTGGCAGCATTCGTATGCTGAGTAATTTGCGCTACTTTGGTTTCATCATTAATCCCCTGACCTGTTACTACTGCTTCGATCTGGCGGGCAAGTTGCAGTTTATTGTTGCCGAGGTTACGAACACACCCTGGCGTGAACGGCATGCCTATGTACTGGAGATGGACGCAGACAAGCACAGCAATTTGCTGTCCTTCCCAAAACAAATGCACGTGTCACCCTTTATGCCGCTGTCTATGCAATATGCCTGGCGCAGCACACTGCCGGCACAGACGCTGTCTATCCATATGGAAAACTACAGCAAGGACGGCAAGCAGTTTTCCGCCTCCATGACTTTGCGCCACCGTACGTTAACCATTGCAGCAATGCGTCGGCTGTTGTGGCGTTACCCGCTGATGACAATGCAGGTAGGGCTTGGCATCTATTGGCAGGCACTGAGGTTATGGCTCAAGAAAATACCCTTTATTCCTCATCCGCATCGCAGCACCGATTTGCCACCTGACAATAAAAGTACAAAAGAGCAACACAGGAGAAATGAGTCTTGAGTATTACAGAAAGCAACACAGTCAAAACCAGCGCTATTGGCACCGTGTTGGAAAACTGGGCGCGCAGGGCCATGCTGGAACTGCTTGGCAAGCTGACCCATGGGCATCTGGTTATCGAAGAGGCGGGGCAGGTTTGGCAGTTTGGCGAAGACCGTCACCATGCGAGTATATGTGCGCACATCCAGGTCAAAAGTCCCGCTGCCTGGCTAGCCTTGCTGCGCAATGGCACGGTGGGTGCGGGCGAATCCTACATGCATGGACACTGGGATACTCCGGATCTGTTGCAGGTTATCCGGGTGTTCGTGCTGAACATGAATACCGTTGCGAACATGAACAGTCAGCGCAGCTGGTGGTACAAACTTGTAACGCGCGCTGAATATTTTCTGCGGCGCAATTCGCGCAGCGGTGCGCGTAAGAATATTGCCGCACACTACGACCTCAGCAATGATTTTTTCCGGTTGTTTCTGGATTCGTCGATGGCTTATTCCGCGGGTATTTTTAAGGAGCGTAATGCAACACTGGAACGGGCGTCTATCGCCAAATTCCAGCATATCTGCGAACGCCTGCAACTCCGGCCGCAAGAGCATTTGCTGGAAATCGGCACGGGTTGGGGTGGCCTTGCCATTTATGCAGCGAAAAATTTCGGTTGCCGGGTCACAACGACTACTTTGTCCCACGAACAATACCTGTACGCAACTGAGTGGGTGCAACGCGAAGGCCTGAATGACCAAATTACCGTGCTCGAGCGTGACTATCGTGATCTCGAAGGCAGTTACGACAAGCTCGTCTCGGTGGAAATGATCGAAGCGGTCGGGGCGCAATTCTATACTGCCTATTTCAGCAAGTGTTCGAGTCTGCTTAAGGCTGACGGACTCATGCTGATTCAGGCGATCACGATTTCCGACCAGCGTTATGAGACATCACTGACCAATAGCGACTTTATCAAGCACTACATCTTCCCGGGTGGCCAGTTGCCATCCAACTCGGTGATCACTGCAAAAATTGCGTCCTGCACGGACATGCAGTTGATTGGCTTTGAAGACATCACGTACGATTATGCGCTGACGCTCAAAATATGGCGCGAGCGTTTCCAGAACCAGTTGGGTGAAGTCAGGAAACTCGGCTGCGATGAAGTGTTCATCCGGATGTGGCGCTTTTATCTGTGTTTTTGCGAAGGTGGCTTTCTCGAGCGCGTGATTCACACCGGCCAGTTTTTGGCCGCGAAGCCTGCGTTCAGGGCCTTGCCGTCAATTCGCTGAAAACAGCGCGATGGTAATAGCGTCTCCACCAGGTGCGCTTGCATCTTGCAGGTCGCAAGACGGGGGTTATAAAAGAAAAATGCCCGCAGAATAATACTTTGCGGGCATGGAGATATATTAAGTCTTTCCCTGTCATCACGGTTTCATCCTGGCAACTGCAGTTCCTGGTTATAGTGACCGTGATAATTCCGGGCCTCCTTAATTTCCATTTTTTGGGGCAGTGATCATTACGGTCAGGTCGTTGTCGTTTGCTGCATGCGGCACATTCACAAACATCACATGAGGCATGCCAGGCGGGAAATAGTCTCCGCTTTTTTCCTGAGTGTGTTAGTTTGCAAGGCTCATTCCCAAGTCGTTGAAGCCTACATGCAGTCCGCTCATCCCTTTGCAACTCTTTCCCCCGACTGGATCCTTGCCGCTGTCGAAAGCACTGGCCTGTGCTGCGATGGTCGCATGCTTGCGCTCAACAGCTATGAAAACCGGGTGTACCAGGTTGGCGTGGAAGAGAGCAGTCCGGTCATCGCAAAATTTTACCGGCCACAGCGCTGGAGCCGTGAGCAGATTCTCGAAGAACATGCCTTTGTGCTCGAACTCGAGGCACAGGAACTGTCGGTGGTAGCGCCCATTGCTGACAACACAGGCCGGACGCTTTACGAATACGAGGATTTTCTGTTTGCTCTCTTCCCGCGTCGGGGCGGCCGCAGTCCCGATCTTGATTTCGATACGCTGCAGGTGCTGGGGCGCACACTCGGGAAATTGCATAGCGTAGGTTCGCTGCGCAGTTTCAGTCATCGCCAGGAACTGAGCGTGGCAACCTTTGCAGAAGCCAGCAGTGCTTATCTTCTCGAGCATGATTTTATTCCGGCTGATCTGCGCACAGCCTACTCATCACTCGCGCAGGACTTGCTTAAGCGCGTCAAGCAGATTTTCAGCGAACGCAAGGGCTACGCAACTTTGCGCTTGCACGGTGATTGTCATGTGGGTAACGTCTTGTGGCGCGACGAGTTACCCATGCTGGTTGATTTCGACGACACGATGACGGGTCCAGCAGTGCAGGATCTCTGGATGCTGCTGTCGGGTGAAAGAGAGCAGCAGCAGGCCCAGCTTGCCGAACTGATTGACGGTTACGAAATGTTCTACAACTTCAATCCGGCAGAACTCGGGCTTATCGAAGCGCTGCGCACGCTGCGGCTGATGCATTACAGCGCCTGGCTTGCCAGACGCTGGGACGATCCGGCGTTTCCGCGCAGCTTTCCCTGGTTCAATACCGCGCGTTACTGGTCGGCACATATCCTGGAATTGCGTGAACAGATGTCTGCGCTGGACGAACCTCCACTGGTACTTTATTGAAGAAAAAGTCAACGAAAGCAGCGGCTTGTCGCGTATTTTGGTCAGCACCTGTGGTAAGGTGGCAAGCAAAGATATGCTGGTTCGGTTTTTTTATGAAGTCTGCAAAACAATGAAGACTACAAAGTTTCGCACTTGTTACACCCTCAAGCTGCTCTTGACCACACTGTTTCTGGTTGCCTGCAACAGTCTGCATTTGCCGCAAAGTGTCTCATTTCCCCAAATTCCCGGTTTCTCCGAACCCGAGGCCACGCTGGAGCAAGGTCCTTTTGCGGTTAACAAAAGCCCGAATGACAATCGCGAATATCGCGCCCTCGTCCTCAAGAATGGTTTGAAGGTATTGCTTGTTTCCGACCCTTCGGCTGACAAGGCCGCGGCCTCAGTGGATGTGAATGTCGGTACAAACAGCGATCCGGAAAGTTTTGCCGGCCTTGCACATTTCCTCGAGCACATGCTGTTTCTGGGTACAGAAAAATATCCAGCACCAGGCGAATACCAGGAATACATTGCAGGACACGGCGGTAGCCACAATGCCTCAACCGGTTATGACTACACCAATTATTATTTTGATATTGATCCTGCCAATCTGGAGCCCGCTCTTGACAGGTTTGCACAATTTTTTATCGCACCGCTATTTACTGCGGAATACGTTGACCGCGAACGTAATGCGGTAAATTCAGAATATCAATCCGGTAGCGAAAATGACGGTCGGAGAGGTGCATCGGCATACAAGGCAATTGTGAATCCGCGCCATCCGTATTCCCGCTTTGATGTAGGCAGTCTTGATACCCTGCAAAACAAACCCGGGATTACGTTGCGGGCAGCCTTGTTGTCGCAATATGCCCGTTACTATTCTGCCAATCTGATGACGGTGGCGATCCTGGGCAAAGAATCACTCGATGCGCTTGAGCTGCTGGCTCGTACCTATTTTGAGGGTGTCGAAAACCGTAATCGCCGAGCCCCCACAACCGACGAACCCTTGTTCGCCGATGGCACCCTGCCTGCCCTGCTTGCGATTGAACCGATCCGTGACACACGCAGCGTTTCCTATACTTTTCCGATTCCGGTGGTACGTGAATATTACAAAGCCAAACCTCTCAATTATCTGGGCAATATATTAGGACATGAAGGTGAGGGCAGTTTACTGGCGATACTGCGCGCACGTGGGTGGGCCAATG
>CAIYIP010000424.1 GCA_903926285.1 uncultured Gammaproteobacteria bacterium | reverse complement strand
GCATCAACCCATAAGCATTGGCGAGATTAGGATTGGCACCGGCGTCGAGTATGCGCTGCGTGAGCTCAAGGTCCTCAACTCGCACGATCCAGTGTAGCGCCGGTGTCTCGTAAGGTCCCATTGCATTTACATCAGCACCGCGTTCGGCCAGCAGGGCGCGCACGGTGTCAAAATCGCGGTTCATCGCGGCAGTGGCAAGCAGTGCGTCCGTTGCATCGGCAGCAAAAACAGGCGTCACCAGCACTCCGGCGATGAACCATGCGGACACGCTGCGTTTGAATATTGGCGCTTGCTGCGAATTATTATTCATAGTGTTTTCCTCTCAGATAGTCACGATCCCGTTGCTGTCGCCAAAGGCACTTAACGGAACTCCGAGTTTGTCGAGCAGCGCGGCGTGCAGGTTGGACAACGGCGTGTCCTTACCGGCACGAATGTGACGACCACCTTGCATACGTCCCGAGGCGCCTCCGGCCACGAGGATCGGCAATGGGTCGTGGTCGTGCTGGTTCGAATTACTCATGCCGCTGCCATATAACACTACTGAATTGTCGAGCATCGAACCATCACCTTCAGGAGTTTCCGCGAGTTTGCTGAGAAAATACGCCAGCGTGGTGCGTGTATGGAAATCATTCAGGCGCTGCAGGCGATCCTTATTGGCTTGCACTTCCGAATGGTGCGACAGATTGTGAAACGGGTCGTTGACACCGCTCTCGGGATAAACGCGATTGCTGATCTCGCGCGCCACCATGAGTGTGGCAACACGTGTGATCTCCGCCTGCCATGCGAGTGTTATCAAATCGAACATCAGCTTTGAATGTTCGGTGAAACTCGATGGAATACCCACTGGCTTGGTCGGCACTTCGAGATCGCTTACGGGAGATGCAGCAACGAGTTGCAGGCGCCGTTCAATTTCGCGCACATCCTCGAGATAACGCTCAAGACGCACCTTGTCCACGGCTGGCAATCGCCGTTGCAGGGACGCGATGTCCTGCGTCACCGAATCGAGCAGACTGCCCTTGAGCTCCATACGCATAGCGCGCTCTTCTGCCGTACTGCCGTCACCGAACAGTCGTTCAAATACAACCTGGGGATTTTGCTCCATCGGCAACGGTGTTGTTGGTGTGCGGTAGGAAATGGAACTGCCGTCATCGAGTGAAAGTTCCAGCGAAGGCATTGGCGTATCCTGGCCGATGTAGCCTGCCGCAATCTGGTCCAGCGAGGTCGGTGACGGACCGCCGCCGGGTGGCGCACAGGTCAGCCACACTGTGGACGAGCGTGTATGGTTTGCACCTGCAGAGGCATCAGTACCATAGGCGAACGGCAACGTCATGTCGCTGACAATGTTGAGCCGTTCACGAAAAGGTGCAAGCGACTGCAGCGTCGGCGTAAATTCAAATCCAGCGCCGTCAGTTGCTGGTGTCCAGCGATCCATCACCGCGCCATGTGCGATATAAATACACGCGAGGCGTGAACGGGGCGGCGCCGCAGCAGCACGTGCGCCTGCGGGCAACATGGATTCGAGTAACGGCAACGCAAGCGCCGCGCCAGCACCGCGCAGGACATGCCGGCGCGAGAGATGTTTTTTAGTCAGAATATTCAAGGTTGTATCTCCTCCTGCAGCGCGATTGAAGCATCTTGCGCCGCGGCACTTTTCATCAGGAAAGGTTCGCTGTTGACGATACCGAGCACAACATCGGAAAAACGGTAGTCACTAGCTGCGGCAGAGTGCATGACTTTACGCACCGCAGGCATATCGGCAGCCTCGATGCCGCGACCGGTTGCATAGATCAGCAATTTCTCCGTGATCGTGGTGAACAGGCTCTCGCTGCGTGAGAGCAAGGCCTTGCGCAGCAGGACGGGTCCGTCTATGTCAGTGCCATCCACCATGGTTGTCTGGGTGTTCAGTGGGAAGCCGTTTTCGTCGTCACGCCAACGGCCAATCAGATCGAAGTTTTCGAGCGCAAGCCCGATTGGATCCATGATCTGGTGACAAGCAGAGCATGTCGGGTTTGCGCGGTGTTGTTCAAGGCGTTCGCGCAAGGTGTTGAAGACGCGGCCGTCAGCAGACTTCTCATTCGTCAAATCGGTTTCAACACCGGGAGGTGGTACCGGCGCGGGCATGCCAAGGAGGTGCTCAACAATCCACGCACCGCGTATCACTGGCGAAGTTCTATTGGCGACCGACGTTGCAGTCAGGATACTGCCTTGGCCAAGCAGGCCGCGACGTGGACTATCGGCAGGCACAGACACGCGTCGCATGTAATCGCCACGGACACCCTCAATGCCGTAATGCCGCGCAAGGTCCTCATTCAGCCAGCTGTAATCCGCGTCGAACAGATGTATTAATCCCAGGTCCTGGGTAATCAGGTCAGTGAACAACAATTCAGTCTCATCACGGAAGGCCTTGCGCAATCGGGCATTGAACGCAGGATCCTGCGGCAGCGCCGCATCAAGCTCGCGCAGACGCAGCCATTGCGCCGCAAAATTGTCGACGAGCGCCTTGGCTTTCGGATCGCGCAGCATACGCCGCGTCTGTTCTTCCAGTACTGCTGGCTCATGCAAGCGACCAGCAACTGCAATCGAAAGCAGTTCCTCGTCCGGAATGCTGCTCCACAGGAAGAACGACAGGCGCGAGGCAAGTTCTACGTCGCTAATGGGGTAGGCAGCGCCGGGTGCGAGACCTTCCGGCTCCTGTTCCGCCTGGTACAGAAAGCGCGGGTCAATCAACAGTCGTGACAACGCATATTGAATGCCCATTTCGAAATCGCCGGCCTGACGGCCCTTGTCGTAAAACTGCAGCAGCGTGGTAATTTCCAGCGCGTCAGCCGCAACAGGTCGACGGTAAGCCAGAGTAGCAAGGCGGCTCATGATACTCTGCGCGCAGGATCTTTCTTCGCCAGTCGTGGCCGGATAACAGGAAAAAATTGCACGGCGACTCGGCGTATCACCCGGGCTACCAGCCTCGAATGGTCCATGTATCTCGATACCGCCGATAGCACCACTGAGGTTGTAAACGTCATACAGATCGTTGACACCTTCGCAGCGCCTTGCATCTGCCAGCGCGACACCTAGTGTGTGAGGTCCTGCCAGCATCGGCAGTTGAAACGTGCGTGGATCCTCAACTTCGAGCGGCTCGCCATCGAGCGTGACAATAACATCGGGGCCACCTGGACAAAACGCCTGGCTGTTGAACACACCACCAGCACCCTGCGAGTTCACGCGGATTTCGTATTGCGCATCGAGCGGGAAATTGTGCGTCACGAGCATACCGCCGCGTGTGCCGAGCGGCAGGCCTTCGACGTGTTTTGTTTGTGCGCCACCGGGTGCAGCGTATTTAACCTGCATGGGAATCAGCGTGCGGTCACCCACCGCCTCGCGGCCGATACGCATCGCGACGCCCACGTAAGTGTCGATCAAGGTCGGCGACACGGTGAGCACTTCGGCCAGGTTGTCGAAACCATGCAACGATACGTCTGGCGGCAGCGTCGAGATGATACCGCTGGCATCGTAGGTCAGCAGGTCACGGATCGCATTGGTGTATTCGGCACGGTTGAGGCGCCCCATACCTGCACTTTGCGGCCGTGGTCTTGCCACGGCTTCTTCATCAAGCCGGTTTTCGAGACTGGCGACAAAGCCATCGAGCACGCCACGCTCCGGCCGTGGTTTACCGGCGGGCGGCATCATGCCCGTACGCATCTTGCGAATCGCCATTTCCCAGGTTTCTGCATCGCCGGCAATTGCATCGCGCGGCAGCACGTCAAATGCGATGCCGCCGGCCTGGTCATCGAGGTTATGACACTCTTCGCAGTAGGTGTTGAGCAAGCCCCAATCGACTTCCGCGTGCGGCGCTTGTGCCTGCACACCGGAAAGCGTCAGCGCGAACAGTCCCATGCCAGTAGCGGCAAGTTTCAGCCGCCGTTTGTGTTTCATCTTCTTCATGCTTTACCTCGCAGGTCCCGCTGGGTAAGCACTCGCTCGTGACTACCAAACGGGACCTTGCTGAACCTTACTGAACCTTGCTGCATTTGAACGTACGATACTGCACCTGTGAATTGCAAAAACAGCTTAAACCTATTACCTGATAGCTGCAGCTATCATTCGGCAGCAAAACAATACAACAGCCCTGCACCGCCAACACTGATAAGGTTCTGCTGGGTGCAACCCGGCGTAACGTGGGAGGTATTCCAGGGCGAACCGGGTACAGCAAACGAATAGCGATCGGCGTGTCCGACCATTGCGCCACCGGTGCTGTTGCTTGTCCAGTTATTGCACGTGCGGTCTTCACCTGCCGGAAACGCGGTGCCATCAATCTTTGAGCCGGTGAGTGCGTCGTGTTCCGTAGTATCGTAAGTGCCATCTATGCGTGAGGAGAAGTGATTGCCCTTCTCGTCCAGTATAAATTCATAATTGAAATTCGAATTGTCGTAGTGAAGGCTTTCAAGGTTGGTGGCCATCATAATTCCGTTCGCGTTGGCCCATGGTCCTGTGCCTATACGGTCGCGCGCATTAACCGCGCCGTCTCCCTGAGTGCTCAGATAGGCACGCCACACACGATCACCGGCATCTACTGCTTCAGCCAGCGCCTGGCAATGTGCATCCGCGCCTGCAAGCCCACCGAGATTGCCACCGTCGCCGAGGCCAACGCTGGTGATGAAGAAGCCCATCTTGGGTGGCGGCTGCTCGTCGCCTTGCGGCTGTGCTGCAAATGTATGTCCAGCCAGTGCCAGCAGGCTTCCAATTGCAAAAGTGCGCGTTATTGAGGTTCGTTTGTTATTCATGTTTTTTTATTCCTCCAGGGTTAATTTCTGCCGAGTCATGATCACGCATATCGAAAATACACACAAGGCCACAGGAAGAAAGTCAATATTGATCAAACCGGATGTAGAGGTAGCCGCAGGTTTGCTGCAAGACCACGCATTTGATGTGGAACTTCATGTTGCCGAAGCGAACCACTCTGACTTCAACAAAGAGTCTCTGTGCTGCTAACATCCGTCCCTTGAAGGTTTCAGGGGGACACATATGAATATCCGCATTCTGGTACTCGCCTGCACTGGTTTTGTCGTGTTGCCGGCCTGCATGCCGCGGGAGCAAACACAGCAGCAGGAACCACAACAAGCGCAAGAAGTGCTGCAGCCAACCGCACTGGATCCGGCCTCAGGACTGCAGCCACTCTCGGCTGGTTCCACGAGACCGCCGGAAACTGCCGGCGAGACACCACCTCCGCGCGATGCCAATGGCCGCGCGGTGCTTGGCTCGATGCCCGGACAAGTGGGCAGTTGGGAAGGCTTCGGCTCCCGGCCAATGCTGCGCATACTGGACGTCGTACCCGAAGGCGCGATTATTGCGTACACCCCCTACGAGCAAGCCCTTAACGACCCCGACAATTTTCCGAAAATCCTTGAGAGCGAAATACCTTACCAACCTTGGGCCAAGGCGCTCTTCGACGCACGCTCGCGCACGCGCTTTGAACCCTACACACGTTGCAAACCCTCAGCCGGTGCACGCGAAGTTGGCACAGCCTACGGCACGCAGATCGTCGAATTTCCCGATATGCAGAAAATCTACATCTTCCCGACCGGCGGTCCACGCCATTATGGCGAGATATGGATGGACGGCCGCGGCCACCCGGAGAACCTGAAACCAAGCTATCACGGCCATTCGGTTGGGCATTGGGAAGGTGACACACTTGTCTTCGACACAGTCGGCTTCAACGAAAAAATGTGGTTCGACTCCGATGGTTCACCACACACCAGCAAGCTGCACCTGACTGAGCGCTTCACGCGTGTGTCGCTGGAGCGGCTCAAATATGAAATCACGATTGATGATCCCGGCGCCTACACAAGCACGTGGTCCACTGGCTTCTACATGTTCTGGACACCCGGCGAATCCTTCGAATTCGTATGCCAGGACGCCAACCTGGCCACTGAACTGATGCTTGGCACTGAATACGACACAATCGACCGCAGCCAGCCGATTTTTCCGTGAAATTGATTTATTGTCGCAGCGAGTTTTTTGGGAAAAATAGCGGGAGATTAACGCCTTGAAACTGTATAAATCGGCGTGCCAACATAGCAGTAGGATTTCTCCCATAGATCGAACAACGCATGATTAAGCAGCTCCCGAAACAATTACAGGTACGCAGCAACAGCCGCTTTGCCCGCATTGTGCTGTGATGAGCCCAAAAGAATAACAACAACAGTTCAAGCCTTGGCTTACCGTTACAGGTAGCCCTTATGCAGCATACAAGACCGGAGTTTCCATGAAATTCTATTCCAGCGTTTCCACCCCTGAATTGCCTCATGCCAACCATTTGTACACGCTCAATACCGAAGCGTTCTGCATAGATGTTGACCCCATCGATCGGTGTGCCTACCGCGCAGTCGCAGAAGTGGCTGTACTCGGTGCGCTCACAATCGCGAGGATCAATAGCAATGCTGCGGTGGTGACCCGCAAAAATGAAGTCCCCAGTGATGCAAGCAACAAACGTTACAGCATCGTCATTGCAGAACACGGCGAGCTCATAATTTCTCACCATCTTGGCTTGAGCGAACTGAAAACGGGTGATTTTATCCTGATGGACAACAGCTATGCGCGGACCATGTTCGTTTACCAGAAAGTATCGCTGCTGATAATCAGCCTTCCGGCGCAGGTGTTGCGGCGCTACATTCCCCTGCCCGACGAGATGGAGGCACAGAAACTTTCAGCATTGGACCCAAACGATCTGGAACAGAAACCTTTTTATGAACCGCTGCTTACTCTGTGGGACGCTCTCAAGAAAAGCCAGCTCAAGGAATTTACGCCAATACTGTCCGAAAAACTGCTTGAAAATTTGTCTGCGCTTTATTCGACACATATCGGCTGCGAAAGCAGTCAGGCAAGTAAACGAATTACCCAGGCGAAGATCATGATTGAACAACAGCTGGCCAACCCCGAACTGACTGTAGAGTCCCTTGCCGCGTCACTCTCGCTTAGCTCACGCTACCTGCGCGGTCTGTTTTCGCGCAGCGAGAAAATATCCCACTACATCCTGCGGCGCCGCCTGGAAGAATGCGCCAATCAATTGACGAACGCACTGCTGCAGAATACCTCCATCACTTCGATTGCATTCAAGTATGGCTTCAACAGCACAGCACATTTTTCACGCACTTTTCGCAAGCAATACGGCATAACTCCACGCGAATATCGCAAACAGCAGCTGCAGAAAACCAGCACTCCTCTTGCAGATTAAGCAAGAATTGTCGGTGCCATTCAAGGTGGTTGCATTTTTTACAGCATTCTTCCGGAAAAATTTATTGCGGCGCTACTGGCGGTGCAAAAGCAGTATTGGCCGCCTGCTCCAGCGCGTCCTGGCGTGCTAGACCTGGATACAACACCAACATCTTGTCGATAAGCTCCTGCGCATTCGCAGATTGCGTCTGGGCTGTTTTGAAGTCGTCGATATATTTCGGGATAAACTGCAGCACGCTTGCATCGGAATTGGAGTCCTTGCCCTGATGACCAGCGACAACAATCTTCGGATTGAGAGCAGCAATGCGGTTCAAGGTCTCATACACCGGCGCGGTATCGGCGGGTGGACGCAGATGCGAGTTAAAAATGATGTCCCCCGCAACCACTGCGTCGAGATCGGGAATATAGACAAACGAATTGCCTGCACCATCAAGTCCAACCTGCTCACCTGTAATCTGCATCGTATGACCTTCAAGCGTGAGTACAGGTTCGCTCAGGGCTTCTGGCAGGATAGCGTCTTCGGACGGTAGATCGTCGCCGTAAGTGGGATACCAGAAATTGCGCCGTCCCGGCCACGAAGTGATCATACGTTCACGGACCTGGGGCAAGGCCACATAACGGGCTTCGGGAAACGCCTCCTTGATAGCTGCTACGCCGAGGAAATGATCAGGGTGTGCATGTGTGGAATAAATTGTAGTCAGCGTGCGTCCGGTTGCCTTGATCATGTCCACCACCTGGCGTGCTTCGCTAAGCAGGAACTGCGGATCGATCAGCAGCAGCTCGTTATCGCCATACACAAGTGTGGATGTGACGGAATAGCCGTGCGGCGTAGAAGTGAACACCTCGAGGGTCAGTGCTGATTCTTCAGCAGCGCTGAGATTTGCAGCGTACAAAAGGCCCAACAGGGCTGGCACAAGACAAGCAAGCTGACGGAGTTTCATGGAATTTTCCTTGTTATAGGGAGAAGAGTTTGTGATGCAAAAAGTATTTGGGTATCTGAAGAAATGCAAGCCCTTCAACTCAGTGTGTGTTTACAACCCATGGGTATTGGTAGTTTAGAGCCTGCCAGCAAGAAGCAAGGAACCGATGCTGGCCAATATTATCGGGCTTGAGTCAGGACAGCTGTGCAGGAAGGGAAGTACAAATTAATCAAAAAGGTATTTGCAGAGAAATATCGACTCTATGAAACAGGGAACAATCAAGTTACGCAGGGACAGCAACTCTTGCCCATTTGAGTGGGTGTCCCCGGCGCCCCTGCGCCAGCTTGCAAAGTTAATCCCGATTCGCCGCAATTTCTATCTCGTCATGCCGATAACGACGATTGTGGCGGACCGACCACCACAACGATGCTCCTATCAACACAGCGCCGATCAAACCGGTGATCGTCTCTGGAATATGGAAACGTGCTGAGAGCAGCATAATCACACTCAACGCGATAATCGCCCAAAATGCGCCGTGTTCAAGGAAGCGGTATTCCGCCAGCGTGCCCTTCTGTACCAGCATGATCGTCATCGAACGGACGAACATTGCACCGATGCTGAGACCCAGGGCGATCACGATCATGTTGTTGGATAACGCAAAGGCGCCGATCACACCGTCAAAACTAAACGAAGCGTCGAGAATATTGAGATAGAGGAAACCACCAAGGCCGGAACGTACCACGGCGCCCTGCAATGCCAGTGTCTGTTCACGCAGTTCCAGCAGCGTGCCCAGCGCTTCTACCGCGATAAAGGTTACGAGACCGAGGCAACCGGACACTAGGAAGGTCAGTGCTTCTTCTGCGGGCAACAGCAAGGAAATAAAATACAGTCCTAACAGTAACAGCGCGATTTCCGCCGCTTTGATGTTGGAAAATTTCTTGAGCCAGGTTTCGATCCATTCGATCCAATGTACGTCTTTCTCGCCGTCAAAGAAGAAACTGAGACCAACCATCGCCAGAAAGGCACCCCCAAACCCGGCAATGCCGACGTGGGCGCTGCTGACAATGGCTTCGTACTCATCCGGCTGGTTGAGCGACAGATTGATCGCATCGACAGGGCCGAGCCCGGCTGCAATGGCAACGATAGCGAGCGGAAAGACGATACGCATGCCGAACACGGCGATGATCATGCCCCATGTCAGGAAGCGGCGTTGCCAGATCTGATCCATGTCCTTGAGCACCGAGGCATTGACCACGGCGTTATCGAACGACAACGAGACTTCAAGGATCGACAGCACTACCACAATCCACAATACGGAAAGGGTGCCAACAGCCGTGCCAGTCTGCGACCAACCATAAAGGGCG
>CAIYIP010000423.1 GCA_903926285.1 uncultured Gammaproteobacteria bacterium | reverse complement strand
TGCTCGCCTGTAATTGCCAGCTGCTGCTCAGCAAACTCACTATTCACCTCGAGTACAGAATCGCTGACAGCACTGACAGAGGTAACGCTGAACGTCGATCCTGTGATCGCGCCACTGCCAAGCCGCGCGCCTGGATTGAGGGTGACTGCAACAAGCTCACTCGTGACTTGCGCGCTACCGTTGCCGGCAAATTCAAGAGCACTGATCGTAGTGGCTGCAGCAGGGTCTGCTACTACTACCATATAAGCCGCAAGGGCAACCGAGCCATCGAAGCCGATGGTGCAGTCGCGAGCGCCACTTAGCTGGCAGGCAATTGCGGTCAAGGTAACTGAACTTTGCAAAGCCTCTTGCTGCCAGCTTCCGGCAAGACTCAATGGCATTTTTCTCGTGCTGACACTTATCTCTGCTCCAGGCACGAGGCTCAGCTCAGCTCTTTCAGTAAAGACCACCGCAAGTTCACCGAGGCTAGACACAAGGCCGGGACGCAGCACAACTGTTGAGTCGGGCAGAATGCCAAGGCTGATGCTGTCGGCAGGATCATTGAGAAGTTCGTCGGTGACATCTGCGGCAATATCCAGGGCAACAGCAATCGAAGAAAACGGCAATGGGGTTGTTAAGTACTCGGCAAAAGGTGTGTTTACATCAGAAAATTCAACTTTTCCGCTGCCTACGAGCCGATAACCTGAAGCCTGCGGCTGCAGTGTAAGCTCCAGCTCTGCCACAGTTGTGCCGGCGGCATCAAGGCTCAGCATTACTTGCGCAGTTGTATCAGCATCGGCTTGAGCAAAGTTCGCCAGTAATTGCAGCGTCCCGCTTGCAATTCTGAGCCCCATTGACTCAGCTTGTTGTTCTGCATACAACGCCAGCTTCTGTTTGAACTGCGGCACTTCGACGTCACTAAGTTCAATATGCGCAATCGGAAAATCGCGAAGCTGTTGCAGTAAATCGCTCAGCAATAATTCTGTGCCCTGCGAACCGGCAACACCATTGATACTCGCGTCGGGAGCGCGTTCTGCGAGGCCCGGACCTTTCGTCAGCCGTGCTGAGGCAATGCTCAGGCTCTGCACAACAGGCGTCATGAATAAACCTTGCAGCCTGAAATCCACATCGATGTCGGCAACAATCAGCTGCTGCCCGGATGCGCCAAGGTGTAATTCAAGTTGATTTATTGCGGCATGGGTAGCACCAAGCTGCACACCCTGGAGCCTGGTGACGGTGGTGTCGCCTGTGAGAACTGAGTTAATACCCACACGCAAAAGGTTTTCACGGAACACATAAGCACCGGCAACCAACACCCCCATACATCCAAGTATGGTCAGAGTTGTTTTGATGGTTTTCAGGGCCATAACAGGCACCACAAACACATACGTGAAGAGGAGGCTGCAGCATAGACTGGCACCACACCTTACACAACCCGGGCTGGCGCCCAGGTAAGGCGCTGTTGCGGTTCAGGGAAGAATTTCGTCGAGCACTCGACCCATCGCCCCACTAGGCATGGCGATGCCAAGCATCGTGGCAAGGGTTGGCGCAATATCGTGGACTGCCGCATCCTGATGATAATTGCCTTGTTTAACCAGCGACTGAGGCCCCCAGAAAATCAAAGGCACATGTGAATCATAGGTGAAGGGTGAGCCGTGAGTCGTGCCACCGGGTCCACCGCTCAGCCAGTTGGGTTCGTGCACAATAATCACATCGCCTGAATGCTGAGTATTGAAGCCATTGCGCACACGTTGGTCGATGCGATCGCCAGTGATCAAACCGTTTTCCAATTCGGTTCTTGTATAGACGCGATAGACATGTGGTTGTTGGCGCAGAGTTTCCGCAGCCACGCGTTCCAGATCACTATGATTGATGGTCTTGCCCGCCACAGGCGAATAGTTGAGATACAAGCCAAGCTCTGCATTACCTTCGATAAAAGTACCTGCACCAAAAGCCGCCGTCATTGCCGCTTCTACCGCCATGCTCTCATCCTGAACACTATAGCGTCCGCTAGGCAGTTGCTTTGCGATGTTTTCTTCGGGCACTGGCGCAACACCGTGATCAGCCGTGAACACGACGAGCACATTACCTGCGCCGGCATGTTGCTCGGCTGCGGCCAGCAACTGGCCAACTTTGGTATCAATCGTCAGCACCATGTCGTGCATCTGCGATGTATCAGGGCCGGTTGCATGACCCACGTAGTCCATCGCAGAAAAACTCACAGACAGCACATCTGTCTGTGCATCCACGCCGAGTTGTTCGGCTTCCATCACGGTCAAGGCAAAATCGAGCACGAGTTGATCGGCAAACGGTGTTGCATCAATCGCGCCATACAATTCCTCTCCCGGCGTTGCCGCCAGCTGCGTGCCGAGCCACTCCCTTCCAGCATAGGCATCTGCATGTTTTGCAGCATTGAACTCTGCCGCCCATGCTGGCAACGCGGGAAAATACCAGGAGCTGGAGACAAAATTGCCCGTGTCGCCATCAAACCAGAACGCACCATCGGCACTGCGCCCTCCAGGCAGGATGGCACTGCGATCCTTTAGTGACACGCCATACACCTTGCCACCCTTGCCGGAAATTTTGATTTCGTCACCGATGGTTGAAACGGCAAGGCGATGCGGAGACCCGCCTGCGCCACCACCAAGAGGCATGACGTTTTCATCCGTAATACTCTGCACATTCTTGCCTTCGCGGCGCTCGTACCAGGTGTTGCCGGCAATACCACTAACCGAGGGAGTGGCACCGCTGAGTATTGTTGAATGCCCAACCGCAGTAACAGTGGGAGCTGCTTCATAGTTGGCGTTCGTGAACACAGCGCCTTCGTCAAGCAAACGTTTTAAACCACCAGTAAATTCCGCTTCAAAACGGCTCAGGTAGTCGTAGCGCATCTGGTCAACGACGATCGCAAGAACGAGTGTTGGCCTGCCGTCTGGTTGCTGACTGACTTGTACGGCCGGCGGAACTTGCGCTTCCTGCGCACACGAAGAAACAGCAAGGCACAAAAGACTTGTACTGACAAGAACACGCTTCAACATTGCCTTCCCCTGTTTTGAATTTCTTCCTGCACCATAGCAAGCTAAATTTTTGCGACACCAATTCAATGCCGATGTTTTTATTATCAACTGAAATAGCGCTTTTTTTACGGTGTTTTTTCAGTAATTTAGGTAAATTTATGGCAAAGAAAAATGAACTACCGAAAGTAGCGATAGATTTTCAGCATTCATTATTTGTCTATTGTCCCGGCAATGCCAACGCCACAAGCTCGCTGCTGCCACCACCACTAACCGCCAGCACGATGTATTGTTTGCCGTTATACATGTAGGTCGCTGGCGTTCCGCTCTGGGAATTGGGCAACGCAACTTCTGCCAGAGTATTGCCCGTCGCCTTGTCATGAACCCGCAGCAACGGTTTACCGCCAGGACCTTCGCCGCTGAACAACAGGGTTTTGGTGAGCAGAATACCGGAACGATTCGGAATACCCGTGCGCGGCAACTCCACGCCGGCAAGCAAGGGATGATTCGCGATATTCGCCGGCGTATCAGCGTTGGGTATCCACCAAAGATGATCTCCGCTTTGCAGGTCTATTGCTGTGATACGACCGTAGGGTGGTGTCATGATAGGCAGGCCTTCAACATCGAGGCCGCCACGCAGACCCTGAATGTAATCAACACTAGAGTTATCACCACCCGGCACGAGCCCCAGTATCGTTAACGCAGTGCGCGACGGTACATACAGGATGCCAGTCTCGGGATCGTAGGCACCACCTTCCCAGTTGGCGCCGCCGGTTGCATGCGGCAGATGCAGAGTGCCCTCGGTACCATCAGTTGCTTCTGCAAGTGAGGGTGGCGTGAACAGCTCGCTCATGCGGAACGGAGCAATTTCTGCTTTGGCTTTTGCGAGCAGTTCAGGTGTGTAGTTGATGAGATCTGCTTCGGTAAAACCTTGCCGATCATACGGTGCGGGCTTGCTCGGTATCGGTTGCGTTGGAGAAGTCCACTCGCCAGGAATATCTGACTGCGGTACGGGTGTTTCGACGATGTCCCAGACAGGCTCACCGGTTGCGCGATCGAACACATAGGCCATCGCCTGCTTTGTCAGCTGCACTACAACTTTTCTGCCATCAGGCAGGTCAGCAAGTATCGGCGCGGAGGGATTGTCCCAGTCCCAGATATCGTGATGGATCAGCTGGAAATGCCAGCGCCGCTCACCCGTGCGGTAGTCGATAGCAACCAGCGAATTCGCAAACAGGTTGTCGCCGGGGCGCGCGCCACCGTAGTAGTCACTCGTGGCAGTTTCAACAGGAAGATAAACCAGCCCGAGTTCCGGATCTGCCGACATCGGCGCCCACACACCTGCGTTGCCCGTGTAGCGCGCAGAATCGCCGAGCCATGTTTCGCTGCCGAAATCGTTGCCCTGCGGAATGGTATGGAAGGTCCACAATAATTCGCCGCTGCGTGCATCGTAGCCGCGGATATCACCCTTGACATTGCTTTCCGAAATTGGGCGTGTGCCAAGTGCGTGGGATGCGCCGACCACTATCACGTCGTCCACGACGAGCGGCGGAAACGACAGGCCGATGTCGAGATCCTCGCGGCCCGGGCCAAGGCGCAAACCTTCCTGCAGATCAACCCAGCCACCCGCGCCAAAGTTTTCTACGGGCAATCCTGTTTTGGCATTGAGTGCTACGAGGTAATAACCCGGTGTTACGGTAAACACCACGTCCTGGTTGCCGTCACTCCAGAACGCGAGACCCTTGCCTGAACCTTTGCGCGGCGCCTTGTCGAAACGCTCGCCTTCCTGCGCGCGCCAGAGCCAGAGCATCTGGCCTGTGGCCGGATCAAGCGCAACGATGTCGCGTGTTACGCCAGCGGTCGTGAACAAAGTGCCATTCACCATAAGCGGCGTGGTGACATTCGCGCCTTCCGTTGTGGGCCCGAAATTATCCATGCTGAAACGCCAGGCTACCTGCAAACTGGCAGCGTTATCCGCCGTGATCTGATCAAGCGGTGAATAACGGGTGGACTGCACGTCACCGTTCAGGGCCTGCCACGGATACGAGGCGGTTGTTGCAACCTGGGATTGTGCGTCAGCGACAAGCGTCAATGCGCCGAGCGTTTCTGCTGTTATGGTAATCGCAGGCATCGCGACCTTGCCGATGGCCAATACAAAAGCAGTGACATCGAGATATTGCTGTGGGGAAAGGGTTCCTGCATTCTCGCCCGGCATCGTGGTGCTGATGCGCTGCAGCAGTTCTGCACCGGTATGACCGTACCAGTCGTTACGCAGGCGAGCTTCTATTTCGATGGGAATGTGGCAGCGCGTGCAGTAGCTCTGGAACACGGTTGCTCCCCGTTCGAGATCGCCAACCTGCGCAAGTACACTTGCGGAAAAAATGGCCAAAAAAAAGCCTGCAGCGACACGCATGTATTACTCCTCCTGTTTAATCCAACCTGGAAATTTTGTGTTTTTGCCGCCAAGCCTGGTCGACCACCCCCATCATATCACTGCGCAATGTGTCTAATAGCCGTCTGCGTTCTTTCGGTGAATTTTTCGCTTGACCTTGTATTAACTTTTCCGCAATTTGAACAAATGCAGTGGCATATTCTGCCTTGGCTGAACTTGCCCGTGTCGCCCACTACCATAGAATGTCAGGCAACCAATCAACTTGTGAATACCCAATAACCATGAATGGCAATATTTTTAGCTATATCCTGTGCGCTGCCTGCGTCATGCTGGTGTCCGGCGACATTTACGCCCAACCCGACCTGCAACACTGTGCTCTCATTGAAGACGACACCACAAGGTTGGGATGTTATGACAAGGTCGTACAGCCAACGGTTGAATCAATTGCACGGGAAGCCCCTGCGCCTGTAATAGAAACTGCAGCCGAACTCGTGAATATCGCGGCCACAATCTCGACAGCATTGCATAGTCCCTACACCGGCTGGAGCATTACATTCGAAAATGGCCAGAGCTGGAAACAGATCGGCACCGCCAGTTTTGTAGTGAAGGCAAGCGACACTTGCACGATCAGCCCTGGCCCGATGAATGCCTACCTGCTGCAATGCGCAGATCGCGCGCGCAGAATCCAGGTGGAACGTACGCAGTAAGTCTGTACGAAACTCAGACTGGTTCGCTGATCTTTACCATCTGGGCCTCACTGATCCGCCTTTTCCACTCCGCAGGTCCCGTTTCATGCACAGACACTCCGTTGACGTCGACTGCCACTGTCACGGGCATGTCCTGCACTTCAAACTCGTGTATCGCTTCCATGCCAAGCTCGGCGAACGCTACTACGCGTGATTTGCGGATCGCCTTCGAAACCAGATACGCCGCACCACCAACCGCCATCAGGTAAACCGCCTTGTGTTTCTTGATTGCCTCTATCGCCACCGGGCCACGTTCGGATTTGCCGATCATGCCAATCAGGCCGGATTTGGCGAGCATCGTTTCAGTGAACTTGTCCATGCGGGTTGCCGTAGTGGGGCCTGCTGGGCCGACCACTTCGTCGCGCACCGGATCAACCGGGCCGACGTAATAGATAAATTTGCCGTTGAGGTCGACGCCTGCGGGCAAGCCCTTGCCGCTGTTGTAGAGTTCAACCATGCGTTTGTGCGCCGCATCGCGTCCCGTAAGCATCTTGCCTGACAACAGCAGCGTTTCGCCGGGCTGCCACGTTGCAATGTCCGCGCGTGTAACCGTATCGAGATTCACGCGGCGCGCGGCCGGGCCTACGTCCCAAGTAATTTTTGGATAATCCTCGGCTTTGGGCGGATGCAGTTCGGCAGCGCCGGAACCATCAAGCACAAAATGCGCATGGCGCGTGGCGGCGCAGTTGGGAATCATCGCGACCGGTAACGAAGCGGCATGAGTCGGATAGTCCTTGATCTTGATGTCGAGCACGGTGGTCAAACCGCCGAGACCCTGTGCGCCGATGCCAAGCGCGTTCACCTTGTCCATGAGTTCGAGCCTTAATTCCTCGATGCGGTTATTCGGGCCACGCGCACGCAGCTCGTCGATATCAACCGGGTCCATCAACGCTTCCTTGGCAAGCAACGCGGCCTTTTCTGCGGTGCCGCCAATACCGATACCAAGCATGCCAGGCGGACACCAACCCGCGCCCATCGTGGGTACGGTCTTCAGTACCCAATCGACGATGCTGTCGCTCGGATTGAGCATCACGAGCTTGGATTTGTTTTCCGAACCGCCGCCTTTGGCAGCAACGGTGATGTCCACCTTGTCGCCGGCTACAAGGCGGGTATGGATTACGGCAGGCGTGTTGTCCTTCGTGTTTTTTCTGGCGCCTGCAGGATCGCTGAGGATCGACGCACGTAATACATTGTCCGGATGCAGATACGCCTGTCGCACACCTTCGTTGATCATGTCTTCAAGTGTCATGCTGCCCTGCCACTGCACATTCATTCCCACATTCACGAACACGGTGACGATACCGGTATCCTGGCAGAGTGGCCGCTTGCCTTCGGCGCACATGCGCGAATTGATAAGTATCTGTGCCATCGCATCTTTTGCGGCCTTGGACTCCTCACGTTCCCATGCGCGGTGCACAGCATTGATGAAATCAAGCGGATGAAAATAGGAAATATATTGCAAGGCATCGGCAACACTGGAAATAACATCGTCCTGGCGAATGACAGTCATGTGAAAGCGGTCTCGTAACTGCTGGTCACTGTTAGGCGACCCGTAGGTAATGGGATAGAATCGGTCCCGAATTCTAGCATGTTTGAAGGGATGCCCAAGGCTCCCGGAGCAAGTCATGAAAGCGCGTTGGCTGTTATTGGTCGTAACCCTGCTGCTGCCTTTTGCAGGCCAGGCACAGGACTCATTTACAATCCTGTTTCTGGGTGACTCGCTCACTGAAGGCTTGGGGCTCGAAACTGGTGAATCCTTCCCCGACCTTATCGCCAAGCGTTACAAGGACGAGGGTCGCAGCAACGTCAAGGTCATAAATGGCGGCGTCAGCGGTTCCACTTCGGCAAGTGCGCTCAGCCGCTTGCAATGGTATATCCGCTCCAAGCCCAATCTGATGGTACTGGCTCTGGGTGCCAACGATGGCCTGCGTGGACTCAGTGTTCCCGAGATGAAAGCGAACCTCAGCAAGACCATCGAATTTGCGCAGGCCAACAATGTAAAAGTAATTATCGCAGGCATGCAGATTCCACCGAATTACGGACCCGCCTATACCAGCACCTTCGCGCAGGTGTTTCCCAATCTTGCCGAGCAATACCAGCTGGAGCTATTGCCGTTTTTGCTTGAGGGTGTTGCGGCTAAACCTGAATTGAACCAGGGCGATGGTATTCACCCCAATGTGGCCGGCACCAAAATCGTGGCAGAAAACGTCTACACTTTTCTGCAAGCCTTTGTGCCACCAGCTGCAGACATGCCCTCTGGCGTGACTGCCGACTGACACATTGAATTGCCCCATCAGTTGCTTTATTTTTCTGCCCCTTTGAAACTATTTTCACGCTTCGGGAAATTGTACTGCTCATGATTTTGGAAATTAACAAGCTCTGCAAAACCTTTCAGACCGCCGCCAATCTGGAACCCATCGAAGTACTCAAGGACCTCAACCTGCAAATGGAACGCGGCGATACGCTGGCGATTCTCGGCCAGTCCGGCAGTGGCAAGTCCACCTTGCTGACTCTGCTTGCCGGGCTCGATGGCCCCACCTCCGGCTCTATTGTCCTCAATGGCCAGGACATGCAGAAGCTCAGTGAAGAGCAACTGTCGAAATTTCGCGCGCAGAATATCGGTATCATCTTTCAGCAGTTTCATCTGATGTCACATCTAACTGCGTTAGAAAACGTTTCTCTGCCACTCGATCTTTTTCGCGACAAGGCCGCAGCCGCGAAAGCAAATGAAGCCCTCGAACATGTAGGCTTAGCCAAACGCAAGGATCACTTTCCGCACCAGCTGAGCGGTGGCGAATGCCAGCGCGTGGCGATTGCGCGTGCAATGGTGGTACGACCATCGATCCTGCTCGCCGATGAACCAACCGGCAATCTCGACAGCAGCACGGGCGCATATGTATCCGACATGATTTTTGATCTCGTGAAGGAACACAAAATGACGCTGCTGTTTGTCACACACAACGAACAACTGGCCAAGCGCTGCAGCCGCGAACAGCGCCTGCAAGGCGGGAGATTCATCTGATGTTGTGGCTGCAACTCGCCTGGAAGGAAATCACCAACAACTACAAGTTCAGTATGTTTTTTGTACTCAACTTGAGCATAGGCCTCATCGGCTTTATTGCGCTTGATTCCTTCAAGCAGTCGATTGACCAGCACCTGCAGAATAATTCCAAAGCAATCCTTACCGCAGACGTCCAGATTTCGTCGCGCTTTCCACTGACCAATGTCGAAACCGACTTCGCTGAAAGTATCCTGAACTCCGACTTCGAAGCGACCGACCAGATCTCGTTCCTGTCGATGGTTGCCGGCAATGGCAATTCGCGCATGAGCCAGATCATGGGTATTGAGGAAGGCTTTCCGCAATACGGCGACATCATCCTGCAGCAAAGTGGCTCGGTGCTTGCGAGCAATGCGCGCGCAGAGTTGCTGGGCGCCAACAACATCTGGGTTGCGCGCGACCTCATGGTGCTGCTTGACCTGGAGATTGGCGACACACTCAAGATCGGTGCGCAGGAATTCACGATTGCCGATGTGATTCTCGAAGATCCGAGCAGCACGATTTCGGTGATGAGCAGCTTTCCTGCAATCTACATGGGCATTCCCCAAGTGGATGCCACCAGCCTGATCCAACTGGGCAGTCGCATCACCTATTCACGCTTCTATAAACTTCCACAGGGTTACGACGTATCGCCGCTGGAGGATATTTTTGAGGCGCAGGAACAGGCGGTATTCCGCGACAACCGCCGCATCAGCATGACGACCCACGAAGAAGAAAGCGAAGACCTCGGCCGTATCCTTGAATACATGAATGACTATCTCGGCCTGATTGCGTTGATTGCTTTGTTTCTTGCCGGCGTTGGCGCAGCGTATTTGTTCCGCAGCTTCTTCACCACACGCTTCAAGGACATGGCCATCCTGATGTGCCTGGGCGGTACACCGAAACAGGCTTATGAAATGACACTCGTGCAGATTGTCATGCTCGGCACCTTCAGCGCCATCATCGCCAGTATCGTTGCGTATTTTTCGCTGCCACTGTTGCCGCTGCTGTTTGCCAACTTCCTGCCGCGCGGTTTTATCAACGAGATGGAAGTCTCCTCGCTAGTGCTTGCGCTCTTCATGGGCACACTCGGCAGCATCATCTGCTGCCTGCCGATTCTCTCGAAGATTTACGACCTCAATCCGATTGGCCTGTTCCATGAAAACGTGCAGCCAAGTTCATCGAGCGGGCACATGCGCCGCCATGTCGCGAGTTATGCGCCGATCTTCCTCGTGTTCTGGGGCCTCGCCATCTGGCAATCGAATTCGCTACTGATAGGCACTTTGTTTATCGGCGGCTTTCTGGTTGCGATTGGTATTCTCGGCACTGTGGCCTGGTACATTCTCAGAGCCTGCGGTGCTTTTTCCAACATGAACATTGTCACGCAAAAACTTGCCTTGCGTAATCTCAATCGTAATCGGCTTGGCGCTATTTCATGCTTCCTCGCCATCGGGCTGGGTTCGCTGCTGATCAACCTGATCCCGCAAATCCAGAGTGGCCTGCAGCAGGAGATCGCGCAGCCGACAGATTTTTCAGTGCCGGATTTTTTCATGTTTGATATCCAGCCCGAACAATTGGACACACTGCAGAACCTACTCAGTGAACGCGGCTACGATCTTTCTTTCCTGTCGCCACAGGTCAGCGCACGGCTCGAAGCGATCAATGAATTAGTGCTCGACGAAGTTGAAGAAACACCCGACGAGCAAATGCTGCAACGCCGCATGTACAACCTAACCTATCAGGACGCGCTCAAAAATTCTGAAACCCTGGCGGAGGGTACGGTGTGGGAAGGCGCCTGGGATTTCAGTTCACCGGAACTACCCGGCATATCCATCGAGGAAGGTTTTGCCGAACGTATGGGTCTGAAGATTGGCGACACGCTGACCTTCGATGTACAGAGTGTGCCGGTAACCGGACGCGTAATGAACACGCGCACCGTCGACTGGAACAGCTTTCAACCTAACTTTTTCGTGTCGTTCCAGCCAGGCGTACTCGATCCAGCACCGAAGACTTTTGTTGCCGCGATCAGCGAAGTGAAAGATGCCGACCGGCTTGCAGTGCAGAATAGCATTGTGACTGCACTGCCCAATGTCTCGATCATCAACGTGGCGCAGATCGTCGCACGTATTCTCGATATCACCGACCAGATCAGCTGGGCGATCAAGGTTATGGCCTACCTGTCGATCTTCGCGGGACTCGTGGTGTTGTTTTCAATTGCGCGTTACGAAGTGAAGTCCCGCTTCTGGGAAATCAATTTGCTGAAAATTCTCGGCGCCAACTTCAACGATGTGAAGTCCATTGTGCAGATCGAGTTTGGGATTCTAGGGTTCTTTGCGGCGGTGACCGGTGTGGTACTGAGCTTGCTGATGTCGTACAGCATTTCGTATTTTATCTTCGACAGTCTGTGGCGGTTCTCGGTGGGGGTTACTACTTTCAGCATTGTGGCGATTACTGCGCTGAGTGTTGCGACGGCGCTGATTGCGACGCGTTCGGTACTTAAGCAGAAACCTCTGGAACTGCTCCGGGCGGTGTAGATAACGATCTTACACAGATTTCACGTGAATTCTCTGTTGTCCCAACGCTGCAAACAGGGGCGCTGCGCAGCGTCCCTTGGAGCGCAGTATTAGGCAATGGTTTTGAGCGCATTGCCGTCCCGCCAGCGCCGACTGTGTGAAATTTAAGCCGGACTTCCATATTGATTATCTTGGTCAGAGCCCTTACTTGCCCACCAAATAACCACAGGGATGATCCCAATTACCGTGAGCATAATGAGTTGCCACCATCCACTCCTGTTCGTGTCGTGCAGCCTTCTTGAACCGGCGGCGATAACGGGAAGGAATACGGCAAGATTAACGATCATAGAAAGGCCTTGTGACGAATCGACGAGCATTGATCCCCAGCCAAGAAGGATCGTGAAGAGGTAGAACCACCAAAATTCTGGCCTTGATGCCCTACCCTTGAAATCGACGTACTTCGCGAAACATGTAGCGATGGCTTTGCCAAATGTCATTTGTGCGCTTGGCGTACCAGACGCGGTCGCAGCCTGACCAGACGCACTCGGTGCCAAGATGTTGGCTCCACAACTACCGCAAAATTTCGCGCCGCCAGCGTTTTCCTTACCGCACTTTGGACAAAACATTTTTCTCTCCATTCCCCTAAAAGTAGAGCCAGACAACATTGGGGCGGGTGTTGCCTAACAGTTTATAGAAAGGGCTTTCCGCTTCTTCATAAATATTAGAAGGCCGCCTTTGTAAATTTTAAAAAAGTCGAGCCTAGCGCATATGCTGCTGTTTCTGCTAAATATTTCTGGAACTTATTTCTTGTCTAGCAAATAGGAAGGCCAATGCCCACCCTATCATGCAGGGCTGTTGCCACGACCAAACTTGAGTTAACCTCAAGCCTGTTTCCCCTGATCCAAATGCCGGAGAGCATGCCATGACAATATCTTCACCTCATATCCGTACACCGCTATTCCCGTTTCTCTGCTGGTTCGCCAGCGGTTTACTGGTTGCATGCAGCGAACAACCTGCCGAACCAGTAGCGTCAGCACCTTCTGCCGCCCAGGCCTGCCAGCAACTGGCCGGCATGATGTTCATCGCCGAATCTATTGGGCTGCCAACCACTGGCGCCAATGTCGTTTCCGCGGATTTGATTGCAGCCAACGCAGCCGACAACACCAACGGTGAGTATTGCAAGGTGCTTGGCGCCATTCATCCTGTCGATTCCACTGCACCCGACATCAATTTTGAAGTGAACCTGCCGACCAACTGGAACAACAAGATGTTGCAATTTGGGGGAGGCGGGTTGAACGGTAATCTGGTCACCGGTCTTGGACGTTATGCAAAACAGCCCGAGAGTGAGCAGACGCCGCTGGCGCGCGGGTATGTGACGCTGGGCAGCGATTCGGGGCACAAGGGTGCTGGCGGGTTCGATGGCACGTTTTATCTGAATGCCGAGGCGCTCGATAATTTTGGCCACCTGCAGATCAAGAAGACGCATGACGTTGCGATGCAGTTGATTACTGCGCGTTATGGTGCGGAGCCTCAGCACAGTTATTACATCGGCGGTTCGCAGGGTGGTCATGAAGGCTTCGATGCTGTGCAGCGTTATCCTGATGACTACGATGGCGTGGTTGCAGGTTATCCCGCGCACAATGAAGTGATGCTGCATCTGTCGGCGTGGAACTTCGCGAAGGCATTGCAGGCAAATGATGGCAAGAGCTGGTTGAACCCTGCTGAAGCGGAGTTGCTGGTTGCAGCAGTGTATCAACGCTGCGACGCGCTGGATAACGCGAGCGATGGCATCATCAGCAATGTGGCTGCGTGCAAGGAAACGAATGCGCCGCTCAAGTTAACAACTGCGGACAATCCGTTGCGTTGTGTGGATGGTGCCGACACTGGCGACACCTGTCTGTCTGATGCGCAAATAGAAGCGCTCAATGCCGTTGATGTTCCGTATGCGGTCGGTTTTGCGATATTTGCGGACGACACGCAAAGTGCGGAGTTTCCCAAATGGACGCCGTTCGAAGGTTCTACGTTCAAGGATGGCGGCCTGACTATTCTCGGCGCCGCAGGACCGCAGCAGGCGCTGCAGTATGCACCTGGCGCCGCGACGCTGGGTCTCGCGATTGCGGAAGACCCAACTCTCAACGTCTATGAAAACTTCGATCCGCTGCAATACGAAGCCCGCATCAAGGATGTTGTGCCGCGCCTGAGTGCCAACAGCATCGACCTCGATAAGTGGCGCGCCAATGGCGGCAAGCTGATTTATTTTCATGGCCTCGTAGACGATTTCATCTCACCCTATAGTTCCATCCAGTACTGGAATCGTTTGCAAACCCGTTACGATGCGGCGGCGCTCGACGAGTTCGTGAAGTTTTATACGATTCCCGGCATGGGTCATGTTACCGGTGTATTCAATGCACGCCTGTCGTCGCTGACCGCACTTGAAGCGTGGGTAGAACAGGACGTTGCGCCAGGCGAACTGCTTGCGAGCGATGCCAATCAGGCATCTGCAGGACGCACGCGTCCGGTATGTTTTTATCCGGCGTGGCCGAAATACAACGGCACAGGTGATCTCGACACGGCGGCGAGTTATTCATGTGTCACCGAGTAAGTACGCGAAAATGGCGCGCTCGGGTTTTTCGAGCGCGAGCTTGCCATCCACCGCAGCAATTTATTTTCGCAGCTGTAAAACTCGGGAAACCAGCAGTTCAATCTCTGCTGCAGTAATAATGCCGGCCTGTGCAGGGCACTGGGCATCTACGCCGCGCGTAATAGTCAGTCGTACATTCATCATTGAATTTCCGTGTTGCCAGTAGCCATCGGTTAAATCTGCCGAGCCTATGGCGGGGTTGCCGCGCGCGTCAAGGCCGTGGCACTTGACACAAAATTCCGCAAACTGCTCTTTCGCAGTTGCATCGAAAGTACCTGGTGCTTCACCGGTGCTAATGCCACGCACATAGGCAACCATTGCGCCGAGCTCCACTTCACCCAGCGTGGCTCCGAGCGCCGGCATCAGGCTATGGCGTCCTTCGGTGATCGTGGTGCGGATTGCCTCTTCAGAGGAGCCGTAGTTGAATACTCCTGTAACGAGTTTCTGGGCTTTGCTTAAGCCCCTCCCGCCGCTGCCATCGGGACCATGACACCGCGCACAGTGCGCAACAAAAAGCTCCTGCGCGAGTATTTGTGCCTCTGCATCGGTTTGTAATTGCGCAACATCCATACCGCTGTAACTCTCGCTGCGGGTTTGCAATTGCTGTAGTTGTTCAGCCGACAGCACAGGTACTTCTTCCTCCGCTTTTCCACATCCTGCCAAAGCAGCAAAAGCCAGCAACGCAACGAACAGCCGCGCTTTGCCGAGTATTGATCCTCCTTTCTTTTGTATATCCAAACGCGGTGTAGTCATTTGCTTTGCATGATCGCTTAATCGTCTATTCACAGGACTTGATACTAGCATCATGGCCGTGGCGACAATCTTGATGTGCCGCAATTCCTGCGGCCAACGTGTTAAGGCTGCAGCAACGCTTTTAACAAAACCTTCCGGCTAAGTGCTGGTACGAGCAAGTGAATGAAGTCGTAAAAGTATTCACGCATGAAACTGTTGCGGCGCAGCCCGAGATAAGTGGTGGTGGGCGGGAACAAATGGCTTGCATCGAGCATCGCAAGTTCACTGTCGGTTTTGGCATCGTAGGCCATCGTGGCAACAAGGCCGATGCCGAGCCCGAGTTTTACGTAAGTCTTGATGACGTCGGCATCGATGGCGCTGAGCACGATGTTGGGAGTCAGACCAGCTTCGTTAAAAACCTTGCTGACGAGGCTGCCGCCGGTAAACGCAAAATCGTAGGTGATCAACGGATAGGCGGCGAGTTTTGCGAGTGTCAGCGGCCCTGCTTTCAACAACGGATGGCGCTTCGGCATGATGATGCAGCGGTTCCATTCATAACAGGGCAAACACAACAGCGCCGGATTTTCGGCAATCGCCTCGCTGGCAATGCCGATATCGGCTTCGCCACGCGCAACCTGGTCCGCCACCTGTGCCGGATTTCCTTGATGGATGCTCAAGGCGACATTGGGCCAGTCACTGGTGAATTGCCTGACCGGTACTGGCAGAAAATAACGCGCCTGCGTGTGTGTGGTGGCAATGATCAGATTGCCGCGATCCTGATGGCTTAACTCTTCTCCAGCGCGTTTCAAATCATCGAGTGCGAGTAATACTTTTTTCGCGTGTGCAACAATGATCTCGCCAGGTGCAGTCAGGCCTGTAAGGCGCTTGCCATTGCGCTGGAAGATCTGCAGCGCGAGCTCCTGTTCGAGCAACTGGATCTGCCTGCTCACGCCCGATTGCGAGGTGTGCAGGGTAACAGCAGTCTGAGAGATGCTCAGGCCCTGGTTCACAATTTCTGTCAGATACCGCAATTGCAGCAACTTCATGAACGCCTTCTATATCTCATAATCGCATATGGATATCGCAATATATCACTAAATTGTGAGTTTATGTCTGGTAAAGTGCTCGCTCTCAAATGCGCGGCGTGGCTGGATTTGTATGGATTTGATGTATTCAATTTCGGGTTTTGTGATCGGCATGCTGGTTGGCATTACCGGCGTGGGCGGATCGTATGTAACAACAGCCGTCGAAGGCTTTACAATTTCAGGCTTGGCAATTTCACCTGTAAGCATTATTGGTAATTCTTCTTTAGACGGGGCTAGAGCTTGGCCTGTCGGGGTATTTGTAATTTTTACTCCTCCTGCTTCTGCTTGTGTATACTTTTGTAAACCTTTTATACTTTGTTGTTGTCTTGGTCTACCTCTTTGTTTCGTACCTTTGTTTATATTAAGACTAACATTTACATTTATGTTTTTACCGTTTTTAGTCTTTTTTGTTTTTTTAGCTTTCTTAACAACTTTTTTCTTTACAACTTTTTTCTTTAATTTTTCTGTCATTATTTGTTTTCTTTGTTATTTTATATGAACAC
>CAIYIP010000422.1 GCA_903926285.1 uncultured Gammaproteobacteria bacterium | reverse complement strand
GCGTGCGTTCCTGGGTAAAGCTGGACTCAACATAGTCCAGCTTTGGCCATTGCGCCTGCTATTGCTCAGCGACTAATTCCTTACTCCTGCTTATCGAACACCAGCATCCAGCTTTGCTTATCGGCTTACCGTAATGCTGGTTTGAGTGTCCAACGGGCCAAACTGATCCCTGCCAACGCCCTTGGGGGGCGGCTCTGTGCGGCACTTGAACTCAAGAGCTTTATTCAGGCATTATTGGAGGCTTTTGCTCACAGCTGGATAACTAACCTCGGACAACACCAGTTAAGACAACCTCAAGCAAGGCCTGCTTATTCCCGAAGGGAACGGAGCTTCGCCAGACGCCCGTTAAAAAATAATCATAGCCCCTTGCGGACAATAATAATGCGATTCCTTTCCACGCTTTCCCAGCATCGGGTTACGCTTGCATTAAGCTTTTATATTGGCGTCATTCTCAATAGCGGCAGCCTTGTGCGCAATGGCTTGGCAGGCGGTTGGCTCCCGGCAATTTCTGCTTTGTTGTCAGCCATTGCACTCTTTGCATTCTGTTATCTACTCATTCGTTTTTTTAGCGTGTTCGGTCAGCATGGCTATAAAGTGCTTTCCAGTTTCACGCTGCTTGCTTCAGCCGCCGCAAGTTTTTACATGACATTTTTTAATGTCGTGATCGGTTACGGCGTAATAGTTTCAACACTCACACTGGATACTGATTTAACCAATGAAGCACTGGGGCACAAATTTTTTCTGTGGTTCGCACTCATGGGCTTGGCGCCTTGCATCTGGCTCTGGCTCCTCAAATTAACCCATACCTCATACAGCAAACCTAGGGCTGGTGTGAGTGTATTCGTTAAAGGTTTGTTACCCATCATCGGCACACTGCTGGTGTTGAATATCAGCATCAAAACGATTGTCAAACTTACCGAAGACCAAGCGCGTAAAAATAATCAATATACCGCGAGCATCGGCGGAGTTATCGCCCACTCGTATTTGCCCACCAACTGGATTGCCAGCCTTGCCATTTACGCCCATCAGCTAAGTACAGAAGATGCGAGCGCTAAACAGCTCTTTGAGCCGAGTAAAAATTTCACTTATCAATCAACACCTGCAATTGACGATTTATTTGTGGTGTTTGTGATTGGTGAAACCACGCGCTGGGACCATATGGGCTTATTTGGCTACGAACGTAATACAACACCGCTACTCGCTCAGGAGCCTAACCTGATTGCGCTGCGCGGGACCTCATGTGATACCGCTACAAAACTGTCATTACGCTGTATGTTTGTGCGAGAGAATGGAACTGAAGACAATGCCCAACGCACGCTTAAAGAACGCAATGTGTTTGCCGTGATGCGCAAACTGGGGTTCACCTCGGAATTATTCGGCATGCAAAGCGAAGCTTGGTTTTATTCCAGCCTGGATGCGAACAGTTATGAGATCCGCGAGATAATTGCATCGGAATATGCCAGCAGCAAACGTCCTATCGACGATATGCTGTTGGTCGATCAAATGGAGAGATCCATCAAGAAATATCCGCAAGGGAAACATCTGATAGTGTTGCATACCAAGGGCTCGCATCACTTGTATAGTCAGCGCTATACACGCGAGTTCGCGCGCTTTACACCTGAATGTATGGACATAGACGACACCTGCACAAGGCAACAATTGATCAACTCATTTGACAATTCTGTGCTCTACGTCGATCACATGCTTAAAAATGTGTTCGATAAACTGCGCGATAAAAATGCATTGGTATTTTATGTTCCCGACCATGGTGAATCCATTGACGAGAATAACCACTTCCATGCCACCCCCAAAGAGATGGCCCCACCCGAGCAATTTCGTGTGCCTTTTATCATCTGGGCATCGGATAAATTTATTGCACAACCGCAACACCAACTATTTTTTGCCAATCTGAAAAAGCACGAAGAAAACGATTTTAATCCGCACCACGAACAAATTTTCGATAGCCTGCTCGGCTGCATGGGTTACTCATCACCTGATGGTGGTATCAACGCACAGAATAACTGGTGCGATGACAATCCAAAATCAATGGCCTTCGACAACCACGCGCCGCGCCTCATGCAGCGTTAAATAAAAACGCAGTACGCCTTTAATCGGTTTGATATTGGCGTGCGCGAGGGTACTGAGTGGCTGCTGGGGAATATCCGTTAGAATTAATTCCGTTCTATTTTTTTCGCACTTGGCAATTAATTTTTTCAGCGACGACAAACTGCCCGCATCCAGCAGCGAGACGTCTTTTAACGAAAGAATAATATGTTGTTGTTCTGTACAGAGCGTTGAAAGCTCACCAAATACACCATCAGCAGCCGCAAAAAAGGGTATAGGGTATAGGAAAAATAAAGGACCTTTTGTGGAAGGTTGGCCCGATCTATCGGCGCGTTTCAATCGCTGAATTCGACCTGAATTGTCGCTAACCCATTCGCTCTCGGCTGGTGGCGTTGCGCTCGTTACTGAATCAATCCCTTCACTCCTCGCTCATTGTCATCAGGCTGGCATTGCCGGAAGTCATCGGCTTGAGCTGGCGAGTTCGTAAGCTGACCAACCCACACTAATGAAAATCCCGGCTCTGCGTATTCAGGCTCCCGAGCAGATGACTGTGATCGAATAGTCTCCCCGCAACCAGATGCACTACTCCATCCTTGCACTCGACGATGCCATGTACACCCAGCAACCTTGAGCCGAGCAGTTCGCGGCGCTGACGCGTGACGAGGCTGCTCCATACGACGACGTTGATTGTTCCGGTTTCATCTTCCATGGTTACGAACACAACACCACTTGCGGTGCCTGGCCGCTGCCTGCACGTGACGATGCCCGCTGCATAAATCGGTTGCTGATGAGCAGCGCTGTTCACGTCTGCCGCGCTTGATATGCGCATCGTAGTGAGCTTGTTGCGCAAGAGTGCGAGTGGATGACGGCCTAGCGTGAGGCCGAGGCGGCGGTAGTCGGCGACGATGTCTTCGCCTTCGGTGGGTGGCAGCAGTTCGGGCTGGTTTTCCATGCGTTCGTTGACGGCGAGTGGTACATCGTCCGGTGTGCGGCCAAGTGTTTGCCATAGCGCCATGCGGCGATGGCCTGCGAGTGTGGCGAGTGCGTTGGCTTCCGACAGGCAGTTGAGGGCACGTTTGTCGAGTTGTGTGCGGTGGAAAAAATCTTCGCTATTGGTGAATGCTTCAGTTTGCCGTGCCTGCATGATGCGCAGCGCACAGGCTTCCTGAAGTCCCTTGATCATGTGCAGGCCGAGCCGCACTGCAGGCTCGCCATTCGCGCCGCGTTCCAGTGTTGTGTGCCAGTCGCTGACTGTGACATCGGCAGGCCGTACTTCTACGCCATGGCGTTTTACGTCCTGCACGAGTTGAGACGGGGAATAGAAACCAAGCGGCTGGCTGTTGAGCAGGCCGGCGCAGAATGCGGCGGGTTCGTGGCATTTGAGCCAGGACGAGATGTAGACGAGCAGCGCAAAACTTGCTGCATGGCTTTCCGGAAACCCGTAGTCGCCGAAGCCTTGTGTCATCTGATAAATCTGTTCGGCATACTCCTCGGTGTAATTGCGCGAGGTCATGCCATCGATCAGCCGCTGCCGGAAAGGTTCGAGTCCGCCCTTGCGTTTCCATGCAGCCATCGCGCGCCGCAGTTGGTCGGCTTCGCCCGCAGTGAAGCCAGCGGCAACTATTGCGATCCGCATTACTTGTTCCTGGAAGATGGTGACGCCGAGTGTGCGTTCCAGCACTTCCTTTATTGCGGTTGAGGGATAACTCACGGCCTCGAGACCGGCACGGCGCCGCAGGTAAGGATGCACCATGCCGCCCATGATAGGGCCAGGCCGTACGATGGCGACCTGAATGACAAGGTCGTAGTACCTGCGTGGCTTCAGGCGCGGCAGCATAGACATCTGCGCGCGTGATTCCACCTGGAACACGCCGACGCTGTCGGCACGGCAGAGCATGTTGTAGACGACCGGATCTTCGCGCGGAATGTTTTCCATGGTCCAGTGTGAGCTGCGGTATGTGTTGATGTGTTCGAGTGTGCGCCGGATGCAGCTCAGCATGCCGAGTGCAAGCACATCTACTTTGAGCAGGCCGAGCGCGTCGAGGTCGTCTTTGTCCCACTGGATCACAGTGCGATTCTGCATTGAGGCATTTTCTATCGGCACAAGCCGCGAGAGTTTGCGATTGTCGATCACGAAGCCGCCGACGTGCTGCGACAGATGGCGTGGAAAGCCGATGATTTCGGCGACAAGCGCCAGCATCTTGCACACCGCAGGGTTTTCCGGATCGAAACCAGCTTCGACCAATCGGTCTTTCACATTGTTGCCGTCCCACCAGGCCAGCGAGCTTGCGAGCTTGTCTACTTGGTCGAGTGAAAAACCGAGTGCCTTGCCAATGTCACGCACCGCGCTTTTGGGTTGGTAGGAGATTACAGTAGCGGCGATGGCGGCACGGTCGCGGCCGTAGCGATTGAAGATGTACTGCATGACTTCTTCGCGGCGCTGGTGCTCGAAGTCAACGTCGATGTCGGGTGGTTCCTTACGCTCTTTGGAGATGAAACGTCCGAACAAGGTTTGCACGAGATAGGGATTCACTTCGGTTATCTTGAGGCAATAACACACGGCGGAGTTGGCGGCTGAGCCGCGGCCCTGGCACAGAATTTTTTGGTCACGGGCATAACGTACTATGTCCTCGATTGTGAGGAAAAAAGCTTCGTAGTGTAGTTCAGTGATGATTTCGAGTTCGTGTTCGATGAGTTTGCCGACTTTCTCGGGAACACCCTCGGGGTAACGCGCCTTCGCACCTTCATAGGTAAGCTTGCGCAAATGACTCGCGGGTGTTTCGCTCTCTGGTACCAGTTCTTCAGGATATTCATACTTGATTTCGTCGAGCGAAAACTGGCAGCGCTCGGCTACATGAAGTGTTTCGATCAGTAAGGCAGGTGGATAGATATGCGCAAGTCGGCCGAGTGCGCGCAGATGACGCTCGCCATTCGGATAAAGTGCCGAACCTGCGTTGGCGACCGTTGATCCGATACGAATTGAGGTCAGCACGTCCTGCAAGGGCTGGCGTTTGCGCACCTGCATATGAACGTCGCCGGCTGCAACCAGGGGTAATCCTGCTGCAATGCCAGTGGCGCTGAGTTGGGCGAGCCGGTGTGTATCGTCCGGGCCGCGATGCAGTTCGACAGCGAGCCAGGCGCGACCGGCGAAGGTGTGTGCGATCCAGTGTGCCTGTTCGAGTTCGTGTTCAAGTTGAGGCCCGCTGTCATGAGAAACAGTTGGCAGCCATAGTGCAAGGCAGTCAGACACATCAATCATGTCTGTACGTTCCAGAAAATATTCACCCTTGGGTGCGCGCCGGCGCGCGCGAGTGATCAGTTCGCAGAGGTTGCTGTAGCCGTTCAGGTTTTCAGCAAGCAATACGAGGCGCAGTCCGTCTTTCAGGCGAAACTCGCTGCCGATGATCAGCTTGAGGCCTGTGGCCTTCGCCGCGACATATGCGCGCACGACAGCTGCTACCGAACATTCGTCGGTGATGGCGAGTGCGGCATAACCCAGCTTTGATGCTTGCTTGACGAGTTCTTCCGCATGCGAAGCGCCGCGCAGGAAAGTGAAGTTGCTGATGCAGTGGAGTTCGGCGTAGGCGGGCAGCATGCTTGTCGATTCCCCTAACCAAAGATGCCATGTAAGTACCACGCGTGATTACGCTGGTGCTCGCGATAGATCCAGAATGTTTCGCCGTTGTTGTTGCGCGCAACGTAATAGTCGCGCCGCGCCAGCTTGCCATCCCACCAGCCTGATTCGATGCGCTCTGGTCCTGTCAACATGCGCAAGCGACCCTGGCAGAGTGGGTTGTCGTCTGTGATGAGTAAGGTGCGCGGCGTCTTGAGCAACCACAACGGGCGCGGTGTGCGTAACGGTGACGCGTGTGGTGTTTTTGTGGTGACTGCAATGCTTTGTTTCCAGGCATGTTCGGGACGATGGTCATCCAGCGCGCGCAAGCGATACACCTTGTCGCTGCCGAGGCGTGTGCTGAGTTTGTCGACAAGATGGCCCCAGCCGATTGCATGTGTGCGTGGATCGGGAATAAAGCTGCGATTGCTTTCTGTGAACGTGAGCAACTGGTTGGCGGCGATGCCGAGTGCGAGTACCGGGCCGAGCAAGGTTATTTGCGTAAGCCGCTCGCGCGCGAGTGCGAGAAAACGTTCGGCGCTGCGTTCGGGCGTGACTACACGCATGGTGATGCGCGACCTTCCATGGTTTGCGTGGTCGAGCAGCAGATGCCACTCTTGTACACCGGCGCCGCGGCCGCGCAGGAAACCTTCGAGCTCCTGCAGAAAACGTTTCAGTGGAAACAGCAGCATGAGCGCATCTACAACATCGAAACCGAATTCGGTACGGCTGGCGAAATTGTCTGGCGGCGTGAAGCAGGGGCGCGGATCGGGAGCGGTGCCGATCATCCTGTCGAGATGGAGCAAGCGCTCAGCACCGAAGCGCCGGATGAAACCATCGCGCGGCAACTTCAGGCATTGGCCGATGCAGCGGACGCCGAGTATTTGCAGCGTGTTCAACACATCATCGGACCAGCCCAGCAACCAGAGTGGCAGAGCGCTGAGGCGTTCGGGTACAAGAGAGAGCTCCTTGCACATGCGAGTGCGCAGGCCGGCGTGGCGTGCCTTGGCGAGTAGCCATGCGGCGAGTGGTGTTGGTGCTACTCCCGGTTCTGCGTGGTAACCGATGTCCTTCAAACCCTGGTGAATACGCGCAAGCAGGTTTTTTATGCCACCGTGCAACTGCAGTGTTGAACCAACATCGAGCAGCAATCCTTCGCCGGTTTGCAACACTATGCCCGGCGTAAATTGATAGGCCCAGCAGCCGAGGTTGTGAATGGCCTGCGCTTCTGCAGCGTCATCACGTTGCAGCACAACAAGTTCGCTTGTGAGTGCACGCGCGGCGGCCACTGGCATATGGAGTTTGATACCACACTCACGCGCGGCGGGGTTTGCGCAGAACACCAGCGGACGCATAGCCGAGCCAACAGCGATGACACACGGAAGTGTTATTTCACTCGCGCGCTGCGCAAGCTGCAGAGGCAATTGGGGTAGGTACAGTGCGATCCACAGCATGGCCGCACCTCAGGCTATGCTTGATTGGGGGCGGACGGGGAGGTGCAGTAATACGTCTGCAACTGGTGGTGTGCCGGGCTCACTCCAATGTGTGGGAAAGAGTTGCAGTGGAATCGGCTTGGCAGGTGCTGCGCCGCGGCACTTTACGACATGAAGTTGCAAAGCTCCGGCATGTGCCGCAAGCCGGATACGCAGTGGTGCGGGCGAGGGCTTGTCTGAAGCACCGGCGGAGCGATATAGGAAACAAGCCGCATTGCCGGTACTGGCTGCAAGCTGCAAGCGTTGCAGCGCACGATGATTAAGCGCGCGTCCCGCCGCCTGACCCCATACCAGCACGGCGCCGCATTCGCCCGAACGCAGGATTTGTTCTGCTGCCCACAATAGATCGACACCTTCGGCATCGACAACAAGCATACGTTCGAGAGGAATGCCGGCAGCTTCCCATGCGCGCGCCTGCGGCAGATAAGGTGGTGCCAGCAGTGCGATGCCGCGGCCTTCGCTGCAGATCGCGCGCAAGGCCGGCATCAGCAGCAAAAGTTCGCCTGCGCCTGCAACCTTGACGAGCAATTCTGTCAGCGCATTTGTCGGCCAGCCATGTTCCGGCAAGATCTGATCTAGAGCGGGGAAGGTTGTGGAAATTCCGGGTGTGCTATGTATAACCTGTTCCGCCCGCCAGATCGCCGGATGGCGCAGAACCTTCTCAAGTGCTTGTTGTGTGTCGGTGCGCGCCATAACACTTCACCGTCGGTAGGAGCGGAAGCTCCCGGTTACTACCCCGAGAATTTCCAGGGGTTCGGGGCGCAGGATAGGAAAGTCCTTGTTCTCGGGCTTGAGCACATAACGGCCGCGCTCCTTGATCAGCGTCTTGATCGTCATCTCGTTGCCCAGCAAGGCCACCACGATGTCACCCGCATCGGCGCGTTGTTTGCGCTCGCAAATTGCGGTGTCGCCGTCCATCAGGCCTGCCTCGCACATCGAGTCGCCTTTGATGGGGACGAAGAAGGTGATCGAGGGTTTGTGCACGAGCAGCGCTTCGAGGTTCACCATGTCGGCGGATGTGTCGCTTGCTTCCTCAGGCATGCCTGCGCGCACCGCGCTGATGGAGCGGGGGCGTTCGAAGAAGCGTTCGGTGGGCGTCAGGCGTTTGTCTGGCGTACGCCTCAGATAACCGGCTTCTTCCAGACGGCGGACCAGTGCTGCGGCTGCATTCTTGGCACTAAAGCCCAGCAGCGCGCTGATGGCCGAATAGGACGGAATCAGCCGATGCCGGGCGTAGTAGTCCTGCAGGGCGGAGAGATGTGAGGAATCGCGGTTGGTTCTGGCCATGACTCATATTATTGTACTTAAGTACAATAATGCAACGTTGGATAATTGCTACGATCTGGATAACTCAGGGTTTGGAGCGGGGTCGGGAGGACTTCAACCTCTCCGATTCATTGCTTGTCAGGAGCGGAACCGTGCAGCCCAGTCACCCGTGAATCCCAGCAAGCTGGCCCAGCCGCTCAGTATAGCTGAGTGTCGTTCAGCTTCAGTGCTTGTCAGGAGCGCAACCGTGCAGACCAGACACGCCGTAAATCCATCCATGG
>CAIYIP010000421.1 GCA_903926285.1 uncultured Gammaproteobacteria bacterium | reverse complement strand
TGGCATAAAGCAGTATCACGGGGTCATTTTCCGTAGCATCAAACAAGCGGGAATCAGGTGGCTTTTTTGTGTCGAAAATCAGTCTTCGTGTGTTAGAATTCTGGCTGTTTTCCATGTGCAAAAAATAAAGATCAATCAAGCGCTTAAATGCGCTGTAAAGATCAAAGTCCAAGGCTCTGATCTGGCTTGGAAACCGACATAAAAAAACAGCAAAAAACAAAAATTTGCCCAGACACTGCAGCTTGGGTAATCCAGGGGATTGACGTACGCGCATGACAGATAATCAGGATCAAATCCAGCCAGTCACCATCGAAAGCGAGATGCGCCAGTCCTACCTTGATTACGCCATGAGCGTAATTGTCGGCAGGGCACTTCCTGATGTGCGGGATGGACTCAAGCCCGTGCATCGGCGCGTGCTGTTTGCGATGAGCGAACTGTCCAACGATTGGAACAAGCCGTATAAAAAATCTGCCCGTGTGGTGGGCGACGTAATCGGTAAATACCATCCGCACGGCGACTCTGCCGTATACGAAACCATTGTTCGTATGGCGCAGGATTTTTCCCTGCGTTATCCGCTTGTGGATGGTCAGGGCAATTTCGGTTCAGTCGATGGTGACGCCGCTGCTGCGATGCGTTACACCGAAATCCGCATGGAAAAACTGGCGCATGACCTGCTGGCTGATCTCGAAAAAGAAACCGTCGACTTTTCGCCCAACTACGACGGTACCGAGTTTATTCCGGATGTAATGCCGACGCGTGTTCCTAACCTGCTGATCAACGGTTCGTCGGGCATAGCCGTCGGTATGGCTACCAACATACCGCCGCACAACATGCGCGAGATAATAAGCGCGTGTATCGCGCTGATGAAGAATCCTGAGACGACCATTGATGAATTGATGGAGCATGTCAGTGGTCCCGACTTTCCTACTGCGGGCATCATCAATGGCCGCGCTGGTATCGTGCAGGCTTATCGCACCGGACGCGGCAAACTCTACATTCGTGCACGCACGTTCATTGAAGAAGACGACAGAACCACCAAGCAAACCATCATTGTGAGCGAGTTGCCTTATCAGGTTAACAAGGCGCGGTTGATCGAGCGTATCGCCGAACTCGTCAAAGAGAAAAAAATCGAAGGCATTACCGAACTGCGTGACGAGTCTGACAAGGATGGCATGCGTATCGTTATCGAACTGCGCAAGGGCGAGATGGCGGATGTGCTGCTCAATAATCTGTATACACAGACGCAGATGCAGGTGGTGTTTGGCATCAACATGGTTGCCTTGCTTGATGGCCAGCCGCGGCTACTCAATCTCAAGGAAATGCTGGACGCGTTTTTAAACCACCGCCGTGAAGTGGTTACGCGTCGTACTGTTTTTCTGCTGCGCAAGGCGCGCGAAAAAGGCCATATTCTCGAAGGTTTGGCCGTTGCGCTTGGTAACATTGATGCTGTGATCGAATTGATCAAGACTTCGCCAAACGCTGCGGAGGCCAAGGAAAAATTACTTGCGTGTTCGTGGGTTTCGGCCGGAGTAGAAGCGATGCTCGCAAATGCCGGCCCCGATGCCTGCCGTCCTGACGATTTGCCAATACAATATGGTTTGCGTGACGGTACTTATTTCCTTTCGCCAGAACAGGCACAAGCGATTCTCGAATTACGCCTGCATCGGCTCACAGGCCTGGAACATGAAAAACTGATCAGCGATTACCAGGATCTGATCACCCAGATCGGCGAGTTCCTGGAAATTCTCGGCAACAATGATCGTTTGATGGCCGTCATCAAGGAAGAGCTTGAGGAAATCAACACGAATTATGGTGATGAGCGCAGGACTGAAATCCTGGCTTCGCAACTGGATCTCACCACGGAAGACCTTATCCCTGAAGAAGATCGTGTGGTTACTATCTCTCAAGGTGGCTATGCGAAAAGTCAGCCGCTGACAGACTACCAAGCGCAAAAGCGTGGTGGTATGGGCAAGGCCGCAGCCTCGGTTAAAGAAGAGGATTATGTTGAACACTTGCTGGTTGCAAGCAGCCACGACACACTGCTGTGTTTCAGCAGCCTTGGCAAAGTTTACTGGCTGAAGGTTTACCAGATTCCAATCGCGAGTCGTATATCGCGTGGCAAGCCCATCATTAATATCCTGCCGCTAGAACAGGGCGAAAGTATCACCAGCCTGTTGCCGATTCGCGAATACAGGGAAAATGAATTTGTGTTCATGGCTACAGCCAGCGGTACTGTGAAGAAAACGCCGTTGACGGCATTTTCCAACCAGCGCAGTGTAGGTTTGCGTGCTATCGAACTTGATGAAGGTGATTTACTGATCAAGACAGCAGTTACTGATGGCACTTGTGATGTAGTGCTGTACAGCAGTTCGGGTAAGGCAGCGCGTTTTAATGAAAAAGCCGTGCGTGCCATGGGTCGAACTGCGCGTGGTGTGCGCGGTATCCGCATGCAGGAAGGCCAGCACATGGTGGACATGATTATTCCACGTGAAGGCGGGCAGATTCTTGCAGTCAGCGAAAATGGCTATGGCAAACGTACGCGTATTGAAGAATTCCCGGTCAAGGGTCGCGGTGGTCAGGGTGTAATCGGCATTCAGTCGAGTCAACGCAATGGTGCAATTGTTGGTGCGGTGCAGGTTTTTGATGGCGACGAAATCATGCTTATCAGCGACAAAGGCACTCTTGTGCGTACACGTGTGGACGAAATTTCCGTTCAAGGTCGTAATACCCAGGGTGTGCGTCTCATCAAACTCAAGGAAGGCGAAACTCTGGTTGGTGTGGAAAGGGTAGAAGACCCTGAAGTGCTGGCTATCCTAAAGCCGACAATACAGCAAGCCGGGCCGGTAAGCGTTGATGGTCTGGGAAGTGAAAAATTGGAAGCTGACGCTGAAGATTCGGATCTTGATCTTGCTTCAGAGGATGACTCTGCAGTTGATGACAGGGCAGATGACGACGCTGATGATGAGTCTGATGCTGAAATAGCGCCGAGCGAAGATGACTAAGCAGCCGGCAAATGCAAAGGTGGCCTACCTCGGTCCCGCCGGCACTTATTCCCATGCAGCCGCGTTGCGCTGGTTTCCTGACCCTGCGAGCTGCATACCTGTCAATGAAATCCAGGAAGTGTTTGCGAGTGTTGAAAATGGCAACACCGATTTTGGTGTGGTGCCGGTTGAAAATTCCACTGAAGGTTCAATCACTATAACGCTCGATAGTTTTGTCGCTTCTCCGCTGCAGATTAACGCCGAGCTTATGCTACGGATCAATCATTGCCTGCTTGCAGGAAAATCCACGATAAAATCCACTGTCACGAAAGTTGTTTCGCACCAGCAGTCACTCGGGCAATGCCGGCAATGGCTTAATAACAATCTGCCCGGCGTGGAAAGGGTGGCTGTAAGCAGTAATGCTGAAGCCGCCAGGATTGCTGCTAGCCAGAAGGGTGTTGCTGCTATCGCTGGCAGAGTTGCCGCCGGTCTTTATAATCTGCAAATTTTATTCGATTCCATTGAGGATACTGCGGATAACACGACCCGCTTTCTCCTGCTGGGAAGACAGGCGCAACCAAAAAGCGCCGCGCAGCATAAAACCTCAATCATCATTTCTGCGCATAACGAACCCGGTACACTTTTTAAAGCGCTGGAGCCCTTTCAGCGCTTTGGCGTTAACCTGACCAAGCTTGAATCAAGACCTTCCCGCAAGACTGCATGGTCGTATGCTTTTTACGTGGATTTCGATGGTCATGTAACTGATCAGAAGGTGCAAGCTGCGCTGCAGGAATTGAAGCAGCATGCACTGGAAATCAAGATGCTGGGTTCCTACCCAGCGGCAGGATCAGAATGATGCAGGCGCTGGCCGGAAAAAAAATAGTGATTGTTGGCATGGGCTTGATCGGCGGTTCTGTCGCCCGTGCACTTGCCAGACTTGAGCTGACAGCTGAAATTATCGGTGTTGGCCGCGACAGCGCTGTTCTGGAACAGGCCATCAATGATGGCAGCATCACCGGTTTTACTACAGATTTGCAAACAGCCTGTGCTGATGCCGATTTTATACTTATTGCGGTGCCGGTACTTGCCATTGCAAAGGTTCTGCAAGATCTAGCTCCAGTACTAAGCGAACATGCTGTAGTCACTGATGTCGCCAGTGTGAAGCAGGCGGTGGTTGATGCGGCACGAAATGTATTTGGTGCGGTGCCGGCTAATTTTGTTCCGGGTCATCCCATTGCTGGTTCAGAGCAAAGTGGTTATGCGGCTGCAAAAGCTGATTTATTTGCGGGACGGAAGGTTATCCTGACACCACTTGTGCATACCAATCCGCAAGCGGTAAATCTGGTGACGGCACTCTGGCAGGCGACAGGTGCAGAGGTGTTGCAAATGGATGTGGTGCATCATGATGAAGTGCTCGCAGCAACCAGTCATTTGCCGCATTTACTGGCATTTGCCCTCGTTGATACACTTTCACAGCAGGGCGAGAGCGAGGAAATATTTCGCTATGCTGCGGGCGGCTTTCGGGATTTCACCCGCATTGCATCAAGTGATCCGGTAATGTGGCGCGATATTTTTGTGACTAATTCAGCGGCGATTGTGGGTATTCTGGATGAGTTCACTGCCGATCTGAATCAGCTGCGAGCATCCTTGATTGCGCAGGATGCAGAGCAATTGTTGACTTTATGCAAACGCGCCAAACAATCCCGGGATGTTTTTATGGCTATGAACAGCGGAGCGGTAAAATCAAAATCCAGCAAATCAGACTAGTCACCCATCAGAATACTTAATATTAATTCCAGAACAGGGCGTCTGTTCTACATTCGGCAATGAGACTCAGTATGCAACCTATTATCTCAGGCAAGGAACTTCACGACCTGGTCTATATTGTTCAGGCTGGCGGTAGCCTGCAAGGTAGCATCCGGGTTCCTGGAGACAAGTCCATTTCCCATCGCTCCATCATGTTGGGCTCCCTTGCAGATGGAACAACCACCGTTGAGGGTTTTCTGGAAGGAGAAGACAGTCTTGCAACCCTGCAGGCATTCAGGGATATGGGTGTTGTAATTGAAGGTCCGGCCAATGGCAAGGTTGTGATCAATGGTGTTGGCATAACCGGTTTGCAGCCTTCATCAAAACCCTTGTATCTGGGAAACTCGGGAACTTCGATGCGCCTTCTTGCCGGGCTGTTGGCAGGCCAGAAATTCAGCAGCACATTGACCGGAGACAGTTCACTTTCCAAGCGTCCCATGAAACGAGTCGCGGAGCCACTTCGCACCATGGGTGCCAATATCTCGCTTAAGGAAGGTGGTGTAGCACCAATTGAGATTACCCCAGCCGAACTTAAGCCGATTAATTATGTAATGCCGGTAGCCAGTGCGCAGGTTAAATCCTGCCTCATATTGGCTTCGTTGTATGTAAACGGTGCGTCCAGTATTACCGAGCCTGCGCCTTGCCGTGATCATACTGAACGTATGTTGAAGGGTTTTGGCTATCCGCTTGAGGCAGAGAGTAATGTTGTTCGTATTCAGGGTGGCGGCAGATTAAAAGCTTGTCACATTGATGTTCCTGCAGATATTTCATCAGCAGCATTTTTTATGGTGGGAGCAAGCATCTGCCCCGGTGCCGACTTGATCCTGAAACACGTGGGTATTAATCCCACCCGCATTGGGGTTATTAATATTCTGCGCCAGATGGGTGCCAATCTGGAATTTTTACGTGAGTATGAAGCGGGTGGCGAACCGGTAGCTGATATTCGCGTACGTTATGCACCTTTGCACGGAATCAACATACCGGAAGATCAGGTTCCGCTTGCGATTGATGAATTCCCGGTTTTATTCATTGCAGCCGCATGTGCTACCGGTGAAACTGTGCTCTCGGGAGCGGAGGAATTGCGGGTCAAGGAAAGTGATCGTATCCAGGCCATGGCAGACGGTCTTGGCGTATTAGGAGTGACGCATCAGGTTAAATCAGATGGCATAGTCATACGAGGACGTGGAGTTGATTCTCTGCTTGGCAATGGGGTAGTAAACAGCCATGGCGATCACCGTATAGCGATGGCTTTCACTATTGCGGCGCTGCGTGCGAACGGGCCAATAACGATTCTGGATTGCAACAATGTCGCAACCTCTTTTCCAGGTTTTGTCGACAGAATCCGGTATGGCGGCATGGTCTTGCGTGAATCCCGCCAGCAACCTTGACTCAGACAAATGCCAGCCGATGCCCCAGTAATTACGATTGATGGCCCCAGTGGAACCGGTAAGGGAACTGTAGCCCATTTGCTTGCCCAACATTTAGGCTGGCATATTCTTGATAGTGGAGCCCTCTACCGGATAGTGGCAGTAGGAGCACAGCAGCAAGGGATATCAGACCAGGAAACCGCCAGATTATGCCAGTATGCCAAGGAGATGCAGGCCAGTTTTTCCACTGAATTCGAGGGTTCGATTGTTCTGAATGGGGAGGAAATTTCCGCCATTGTCCGAAAAGAACAGAGTGGGGATCGTGCATCTGTTATTGCCACTCAGCCGCCTCTACGCGCAGCATTGTTGCAGCGCCAGCATGATTTTCGTCAACTGCCAGGACTTGTAGCCGACGGGCGTGACATGGGAACTGTGGTTTTCCCCGATGCCATTTTCAAGTTTTTCCTGACTGCCAGTCCTGAAGTTCGTGCGGAAAGACGCTATAAGCAGTTGAAAAATAAGGGGGTTAATGTTAACCTCACGCTTCTTTTGCATGACATAAAGGCGCGCGACGATAGGGATTCAAGTCGGACAGTCGCCCCTTTAGTGCCGGCCAAAGATGCAATCATCGTTGATACGACCAGTCTGAATGTGAATGAAGTTTTTGCAAAACTTCTACAGTGGGTACATCCGGTGATTAAGGCTTGACCAGTTTTTTGGTAGCCGTCGAATGACAGAATTCCTGCAAATACCACTGCGAGTCGATCCGGTGGCATTTAATGGCGCGCTCTCTCAGCCAGCCCTGGGAGAGCAATATCAACCAGACTCCCGTGATGGCTGGGTTACGGAAAATTGCAAGCCTTCTACTTGTTGGAGAGGTGCCTGTAATCAGGAAATATTATGAGCGAAAATTTAATCCAATCCAGTACCCCAAGTGCATTTGGCAGCGAAAGTTTTGCTGACATGTTTGCACAAAGCCTTAAAGACCTCGACATGAAAACCGGCTCCATTGTGACCGGTACTATTATTGATATCGATTCCGACTGGGTAACTGTCCATGCGGGTTTGAAGTCTGAAGGTGTTATCGATAAAAAAGAATTTTTGAATGACGCGGGCGAGTTCACCTTGAAAATTGGTGACAATGTAAAGGTATGCCTTGAAGCTGTTGAAGACGGTTTTGGCGAAACCAAACTGTCACGCGAAAAAGCCAAACGTGCTGAAACCTGGCTCGTACTCGAAGAAGCCTTTGCGAAAAATGCGCCTGTAATCGGTGTAATCAACGGCAAGGTGAAAGGCGGATTTACTGTTGATGTAAACACCATTCGTGCATTCTTGCCAGGTTCTCTGGTTGACGTGCGTCCTATCCGCGACACCACTCACCTTGAAGGTAAAGAACTCGAATTCAAACTCATCAAACTGGACCAGAAACGCAATAACGTTGTTGTTTCACGTCGTGCGGTGCTTGAGTCAGTTAACACTGTTGAGCGCGACGAATTGCTGTCCAATCTGCAGGAAGGCCAGGCGGTCAAAGGTGTGGTGAAAAACCTTACCGACTACGGCGCCTTCGTTGACCTTGGCGGTATTGACGGGTTGCTGCACATTACTGACATGTCCTGGAAGCGTATCAAACACCCAAGTGAGATTGTCACTGTAGGTTCAGAGATCGATGTCAAAGTTCTAAAATTTGATCGCGAGCGTAATCGTGTTTCTCTGGGTCTCAAACAGTTGGGCGAAGATCCATGGGTCGAAATCAAACGCCGTTATCCCGAAAACACCAAAGTCAAAGCGGTTATCACTAATCTCACTGACTATGGCTGTTTTGCAGAGCTTGAAGAAGGTGTTGAAGGTTTGGTTCACGTATCTGAAATGGATTGGACCAACAAAAATATTCATCCTTCCAAAATTGTTCAGCTGGGTGATGTAGTTGAAGTGATGATCCTGGATATCGATCAGGAGCGTCGCCGTATTTCCCTTGGATTGAAACAGTGTCAACAAAATCCATGGGATGTGTTCGCCGAGAAGTACCAGAAAGGTGATCGCATTTCCGGCAACATCAAATCTATCACTGACTTCGGCATCTTCATTGGTCTTGAAGGTGATATTGATGGCCTCGTACATCTGTCCGATATTTCCTGGGATGAACCAGGTGAGCAGGCAGTTCGTCAGTACACCAAAGGCGACAAACTGGATACAGTTATTCTTTCCATCGATCCTGAGCGCGAAAGAATTTCCCTGGGTATCAAACAGCTGTCAGGCGATCCTTTTGTCAACTATGTTAGCCAGAACGAGAAAGGCGCCATAGTAAAAGGTACCGTTAAATCAGTTGATGCCAAGGAAGCTGTTATTGAGCTCACTGATGGAGTTGAAGGAATTCTCAAGGCTTCCGAAATCAGCCGCGAACGTATTGAGGATGCCCGCAATGTCCTTACAGTTGGCGCAGTTCTTGATCTGATGATCACCAATGTCGATCGTAAAAATCGCATATTGGGACTTTCCATCAAGGCGAAGGAAATGGAAGAAGAGAAAGATTCCATCAAGGAACACAAGCAGAGTGCCAATGTTGCTGCACCAGCAACTGTAGGTGATCTGATCAAGGCAAAAATGAACAAAGAATAGTCTTTGTTGATGCATAAACTGAATGCCTTCTGTCGCAAGCCGGAAGGCATTTTTACCAACGATTCAAGCTGAATAAGTTGAGTGATGAAGGACTAAAACTATGACCAAATCTGAACTCATTGAGCAAATAGCAGCAAAACAGACACAACTATCTGCCAAAGATATTGAACTGGCAGTAAAAGCCATTATTACTTATATGGCTGATGTTCTATCTGATGGTGGGCGCATTGAAATTCGTGGTTTTGGCAGCTTTTCACTCCATTATCGCCAACCACGTACTGGCCGTAATCCTAAAACAGGTGAGCCAGTGGTCCTGAGTGGAAAGTATGTTCCTCATTTCAAGCCTGGCAAAGAACTGCGCGATCGCGTCAATGATAGTATTGCCGAATAAGCTGATTAGGCTGGATGAACAAATAGGCGAGTAAGATTGTTGATCTTGATTGATCTTAAAAATCTATCCGATATTTGGTAACTCTTGTTGTTTTTGTTGTTTTTGTTGTTTTTGTTGTTTTTGTTGTTTTTGTTGTTTTTGTTGTTTTTGTTGTTTTTGTTGTTTTGTCCTTGCTGGGCAACTCTTATTTATAAATAAATTCTCCTAAAGAGCAAGCATGAAGAGTGTTTCAAGATTTTTGATGTTGCTGCTCTTTATCTTTGCGCTATTGGTCGGTTTGATATTTTCTAGCCACAATCAAACCCCGGTTGGTTTATGGCTGGGAACTGAATTTACTGCAAAACCATTGAGTCTTTGGGTCATTACTGCGTTTATTAGTGGTGGTCTAGTAGGGTTATTGCTTGGACTGAGGTTGTGGCAGACTCGGGCATCCCGTACGCAAATAAAGCAATTGCAGCAAAAATTACGCTTTACCGAAAATAAATTGAAGATGCAGAAGCAAAATTACAATGTTTCTGAAGTGAAATAATAGGACTCCAAAAACCCGCACTTCCGAATGTAATAATGCAAATCCCCTCCCCAATATTGATACTTCTAATTCTGCTGGCAGTATGTGCCGCATGGTTAGTAGGGTATCGCAGCAGATTCCGGAAATTCCCCGGCTTAAAACGCAGGCGCGAACAGGAATATTTCACAGGCTTGAATTATTTATTAAATGACGAGCCAGATGATGCTATTGATATTTTTATCGGTGCCCTGGCGATAAATTCAGGCACTCTGGAAACCCATCTTGCGTTATGTACCTTGCTTCGCCGAAGAGGCGAAGTTGATCGTGCTATCTCGCATTGCCAATTGCTCATGACAACAAAGGAGTTTACCCCGCGTGAAGAAGGGGCAATAAAGCTGAATCTGGTACGGAGTTATATAGCGGCAGGACTTTATGATCGTGCTGAAAATTTATTAGCTGAATTACAGAATGCCTCCCCCCCTATTAAAGCAGAAGCGTTAAGCTTGGCAATAACGGCATATCAGATGGTGAGGGATTGGGCGCAGGCATTAAATGCTGCCAATGAGTTGCTGAAAATTTGCCCTGCCGGTAAAAGGGCT
>CAIYIP010000420.1 GCA_903926285.1 uncultured Gammaproteobacteria bacterium | reverse complement strand
CTTGGGCGAAAAAAAAGGGAGAAAGACAGGTGTCTTTCCCCCTCAGGACGCTACCAGGGGTCAAGGTACCAGGTCTACATGATGTATCCAGATTCCACCGTCTTTTCGCGGTGAAACCCATACTTGTCCTTTCTTGTCACCGCGCACTTTTACGCCCATGGAAGGTTCTTCGCTCGCTGCAAAAGCAGAAGCTGCACACGTCTTTTTGTTTCGGCCTGTGCAGGCGGTACTTGCGCCGGATGTGGTAGTGCTTGTGGTTGTAGAGGTTGTGGTAGTGGCCCCGGCATAGCTGTTATAAGTGTCAGCATGACCGTACAGCGCCAGAAGAAATTCGTAGTTCGCGAGGCTGGGCCACTGACTGGCTAGATCTTGCGTCAAATCCATACATGTTCCCTGGCCGCTGCTCATATGGTCAAAGCCAAGAGTGTGGCCAATTTCATGGCAAGCCACATGATTCCTTTGGCCTGTAACACTCCAGGAAGCAGTGTAGGAGTCATTCAACCTGACGCGTGCTTTATCAATATGGCCGTTGGCATCAACGCCAATGGTTGCAAGACCAAGCCAGCCGGTTGTGCCATAGGTGTAATTGCAGACCCTGAGCTGGCCCTGAATCAGACCACACGCCTCACGGGTTGTAGCACTGTCATCGCTACTGACCACGTTCAAATCGAACACGGGAGATTCAGACCACTTCTGCAGGGCAGTGCTGAACGCGGCATCCCAGGAAATAGTGACACTGTCTACTACTCTGAGCATCACCGGATTGGACTTCCTTGCCCAATGCTTGCCTGCCAATTCAGCGTGAGCGTTTACGCCAATTAAAGTGAGGGCGAGGGTACTGCATAAGGCGATGTTGGAGCGGAGCTTCATAAGGTTTTCCTGTTATTTATCAGCAACGGGGCGAATGTTATCTGGCGTTAAACAGAAAAACTTTGAACTAATCGACACTTTTTATCTCGACGATGTAAAGACAACAAACTTTGCTGAACCGTTTGCAAACCTGCTCCAGTATCCATTCTGTGGATTATTTGGGCCTGCCGGCAAAGCCAGAAGTAAGCATGGGGAGGGTGTAAATTGTCATTGCGGTATTGCGAATGCCTTCAGGGCCGATTGCACCCATCTGGGGAACATACAGAATATTTTTTTCCGGGCCAGCGAAAGCCAGGGTGATGGGACGACGCGGTGTAGGAAGCAGGCCGAGATATTCTCCTGGTTCCGATAATACGTGTACGCCGACATTGGCCGTCACGTATAGCTGGCCCATATCAGTGACCACTTGGCATTGTCAGCAACTACGCCACTGATCGATGTGATGTCCGCTTCGCGTTCACCGGCCAGTAGTATTTAGCCGCTAAAGTTGCCGGTAAAGGTGCAAGCTGAAAGTGCAAATGTGGCACGTACTAATTTGCTTATTGAACACATGGCTGGTTTGCTGGGAGTGGGTTTAGGTTGTGACTGTCTCATAACAGTTTCACATCGGTGTGTATTTCAGCTGCGGATAATGTGGTGCTTGCGCAAATACGCCAGCACGACTTCGGCACCAGTCTGTGGAGTCGAGTTGGTTTCAACGATAATTTCAGGATGCTCCGGG
>CAIYIP010000419.1 GCA_903926285.1 uncultured Gammaproteobacteria bacterium | reverse complement strand
CGCGGCAATTCCGGAAACTCGACGTCGTAACAAATCAGCATACCCACCTTGCCGAAGTCGGTATCAAAAGCGCGCAAGGTATTACCACCCCGAATATCCCAATCCCGCTTCTCTCCTGGCGTTGGATGTAACTTGTACTGCGCATCAAGCCTGCCATCGCGATGACACAGGTAAGCGACGTTGTAGATTGCTGTCTTTTCAAGCACGGGAAATGAACCTGCTGCCACATTGATCCGGTATTTCACTGCCATCGCGGCAATTTTTGCGAGGATCATCGGTGTATGCAACGCAAGTTCCCGCATCGCTGCCATCGGCTCAAGCTCCGGCGTCAAGCTCGTCAACGGCACATTAAAAAATTCAGGAAACAACACCACATCACAGTTGGAGGCAGCCTGCGAACGCACATAGTTTTCGACCTGCTGCAGGAAGTCCTCAATCGAATCGAAATTGCGCATCTTCCACTGCACACAGCTCACTCTTGCACAGGAAATACGGCTACTTTTTGCCTCCAACGCAACTTTCCCTGCCTTTCTGGAATCACTTGAAACTGCTTTTTTTACGTTAGCCATTGTCAAATCTAATTGCTGTAAATGAGGTTACGAATTGTACTGTATTCGATGGCACTTACTTAAGGCCCCCCACAGTGTTAACAACACTTCTCGACCACCGTCCCTGCATCAATCCAGCCACAACGGCGCCTTGTGCGCCTTTTTGCGCAGCCAGTTGCTCGCGAGCAGAATGGGCTTGCGGCTGATCAGCCAGCGTTCGAAGGTAAACTTGCCTGGAAAATCGAGCAGCAGAATACCGATCAGGATCGTAAGCAGGCCCTGGCCTGGCAACACAAGCATCGCAACTCCCATCACAATCAGGATGTAGCCAAGCAGGTTTTTGCCCAGCAACAGCATGACCCTTAGCACAGGATGACGTGTGCCTGCATAAACCCGATGCCGCGCATGGTAATGAAAATAATCGGCAGGTAGCCGCACTATGGCCCAGGGCACAAACACCAGGGATGCCACAAAGGTGAATATCACTACCGCTGCAAATATCCAGGGTGCGACATTTCCGCTTATAAAATCTAAATCCATATTTATCTATATTCCTTGAAGCACAGTTCTTCAGATAACAACTGCATTCACTGCAGGGGAAAATTACGAAGTTCTATTAGTTTCGCGGCATAATTTACCCGCGCGAGCTTTTGCAGGAAGGGGACAGACCACCACTGATATGCCGCAACTTTAAATAATTGCCGCATATCAGTGGTGGTCTGTCCCCGTTTAGCTGTCCGCTTGATCTTTACCGCTCTCGTTTTTGCCAGCCTGCAGTTCTGCAAACTTGAGCGTGACATCGAGGGTGTCCATAAACTCGGCAACCCTGATCGGTTTAGTGAGATAACGAAAAAACCCAGCGTCGAGGCCTTTTTCGATATCACGCGGCATCGCATTGGCACTGAGTGCAACTACGGGGATATGCGCCGTAACCGGATCCAGCGCCAGCAACTCGAGCACCCTGATACCGCTGATACCCGGCAGATTGATATCCATGAGGATCATGTCGGGTATTACAGCTTTTGCAAGCCGGATGCCTTCGAAGCCCTCCTGCGCACTCAACAGGCGAATATCGGGGCGGCGCGAAATCAGTTCTTCCACGAGCATCAGGTTGGCGGGGTTGTCTTCGATATACAGCAGCGTGCGCACAGCAGAATTTTCGGGTTCGGGTTCGGGTT
>CAIYIP010000418.1 GCA_903926285.1 uncultured Gammaproteobacteria bacterium | reverse complement strand
TTCCTTATCTGCCATTTCATCTATTTTGTTAATGACGAGAAATACAGGGCAATTAGCCTTGGTGATATTTTCAAGCAAGTGTTCATATTCTTCAAAAAATCTTAGTCGATCTATCATGAACAGAACGAGGTTCACGTCCATCAAGGTCGAACTTATGGTTTTGTTCATGTGCCGATTCAGCGCTTTCTTATAACTTTGCTGATAACCGGGTGTATCAACATAAATTATCTGTGCTGAACCCAGTGTCTTAATGCCTAGCAGGCGCTGCCGGGTTGTTTGTGGTTTGCGCGAAGTGATGCTCACTTTTTGGCCAACCAGGTGATTCAGCAGCGTCGACTTGCCGACATTCGGTTTGCCGATAAGTGCGACCCTGCCACAGTAGTGCACTTGAGATGTTTCATTCATCAGTCTTACCTAATAGTTGCAACGCGGCAGTCGCAGCATTCTGCTCTGCCAATCTGCGGTTGTTGCCGGTGCCGGTAACGGTTTTGCCAAGCAACTTTATATTGCAGCTTACAATAAAATTTTGCAGATGATCTTTCCCGGTCACTTTTATAACCGCATACACGGGCAAAGGAGCTTTTAACGCTTGCAGTAATTCCTGCAGCCTGGTCTTCGGATCTTTAACCTGCCTGAGGGCGTCCATAGCATTCAACCTTGCTGCAAACCAATTTTCGATAGTAGCTGCGCAAACACTCAAGCCACCATCAAGATACAGCGCGCAAACCAGTGCCTCAAACGCATCTGCCAGTATTGATTCACGGTCAGCACCACCAGTTTTTAGTTCGCCCGGCCCCAGCTGAAGATACTCCCCCAGATGTAGTTCGCGGGCAATTGCTGCCAAGGTGGATTGTTGGACAAGGCTGGCGCGGATGCGGCTTAAATCACCCTCATCAGCATCAGGAAATTGTTGGCAAAGATATTCAGCTATGATCAGGCCAAGAACCGCATCGCCCAAAAATTCCAGTCTTTCATTGTTATCTTTGCCACTGCTGCGGTGACGTAGTGCTTTGACAAGCAAGGCAGGATTTTTAAATTGATATGCAATTTTACTATAGAGTTTTTCCACTCAGATCGTGACCCAGCTGCTAAAACTTGTTGAATCTGTTGGTGAACATTACAACCGCGTCAATGTTGTACATAAGATGTACCCGGGTTTCATAGTTAACATCAATATATTCAAGATCGTTTTGACGGGTTACTTTTATGTCGGCGGCACTAAAACCTTCAATGCGATTAGTACGGACAGTCCTCATTACATCATTGCGTATTTCGGTAATTGCCATTGTTTTAATGTCGTTGTTTGCAATAACGCCATTTATCGCATTCCCAATAATATTGTTGCTCATATAAGCTGGTGCGATTTTCAGGGCTATCGTCAGAACCAGGCCGATTAAACCAACCAAAATCATGACGCCCCACAAAGACGCTCCTTGTTGTCTGGCAGGATTCACGCGGACTTTATACATATTCATTCCTCGTTATTATTGCGCATTTTCAATTAGGCGGTTTTGCCCAAAGCTGGGCAAACTCCAACCCGGTTCTTTATGCATCCAGACTGCAACTGCCTTACCTACGATTTTTGCTTCTGCCGCTGGTCCCCAGTAGCGGCTATCAAGACTGTTGTCCCTGTTATCACCCATCATGAAATACTGGCCCTCAGGTATAACCATGCCATCCGGCTTCAGCCAATCATAATTACGACTGAATCTTTGAGACGCTGCAGTATAAATACCATGGGTGATGCCGCCAATCGTCTCATGTGAATGCTTTACCCCTTCTTCCTGTAAAAGGATGCCGTCATCCTGAGGCAGCGACTCACCATTGATGTACACGATATTATCCGCATATCGCACATGATCGCCTGGCAGTCCTATCACTCTTTTGATGAAGTAATTAGGATCATGAGGAGGAATGAACACCATCACATCGCCACGTTTCGGGTCACTGATGCTGAGAATCTTTGTGGCAGTTACGGGTAGGCGCAGGCCATAGGCAAATTTATTCACTACGATAAAATCACCCACATTCAAGGTGGGAATCATAGAGCCAGTGGGTATCTGGAAAGGTTCAAACAAAAACGAACGCAGGATAAGTACAGCAAACAGAATGGGGAAAAATGATTTGGCATATTCAACCGGCATTGGATCACGGTAAATCGCTAAAGCCTGTTCCAGTATTTTTTTCCGTGCAGGATCGGTTTTAGCAGCTGTTTCTTTGCCCGATTCAGAGACTTCATTTTTTAATTTGTTGGGTTTGTTGTCTTCGTCCAGGCTGTTTAAATACAGCTGGAAGTCCTCATTGCTGACTTTTCGCTCAGCCAGAAATTGTGACACTTTGTTCAAGCGAGGTTTGGCAAATACAATATGATCGAACAGCCAGATTATGCCAGTGAAAGCGGAGAGAATTACCAGTATCAGCGAAAAATCAAAATTCATCTATAAAACCTTCTTCCTGTTTAGCGCCGTTCTAGTGCTATTTATCAACCTTAAGTATGGCAAGAAATGCTTCCTGGGGAACTTCAACCGAACCCACCTGCTTCATGCGTTTTTTACCGGCTTTTTGTTTTTCGAGCAGCTTTTTCTTACGGGAAACGTCGCCACCGTAACATTTTGCAATAACATTCTTGCG
>CAIYIP010000417.1 GCA_903926285.1 uncultured Gammaproteobacteria bacterium | reverse complement strand
TCAGTTGTTGTTTCAGCCTCGTCGTCGCTTTCTTCACCGGCGTCAAATTCTTCAGCTGGTGCTTCTTCGGCGCGCATACGCTGGGTAGCGCGGGCTTTGCGCTCACGGTTCTCATTTTCAGACTTCTGGATCGGTGACATCTCTGTTACAGCTTCGTTACGTTTGATAACGAGGTTACGGATGATGGCGTCGTTGTAGCGGAAAATGGAAGTGAGCTCGTCCAGGACTTCCTGGCCGCACTCGATGTTCATCAGAACATAGTGGGCTTTATGGATTTTGTTGATCGGGTATGACAACTGACGTCTGCCCCAATCTTCCAGGCGATGTACGGTGCCGTCGGAATCTTTAACCATTTTGGTGTATCGCTCAACCATGCCGTTAACTTGTTCGGACTGGTCAGGATGCACCATGAATATAATTTCATAGTGTCGCATTGAAGCTCCTCACGGGTTTATGCCTCCCGACAGACCCGGTGGGCCAGCAGTGAGACAAGGAGTTATGTAGTGAACAGGTTGCCCTGTCTTGTACAGAAAAAGAGGCGGCATTCTATTGAGATTGCTTTACTAGCGCAACCTAAATTGCCTGCTTACGCTGGCGCACGGCCTCAAACAGGCATATGCCGGCCGAAACGGAGACGTTCAAACTACTGATTTCCCCTGCCATCGGGATGGAAAATAACACGTCGCATTGCTCACGGGTCAGGCGCCGCATGCCGGTGCCTTCCGAGCCCATGACCAGCGCCAAAGGTCCGCGCAAATCGGTTTCATACAGGCTTTGGGTGGCCTCACCTGCGGCACCGAATACCCAAATGCCGCCTTCTTTCAGGGTTTTTATAGTCCTGCTCAGATTCGTCACAGCAATAAAAGGCAGGCTTTCTGCTGCGCCGCAGGCCACCTTGCGCACAGTTGCGGTCATCAGGGCAGATTTGTCTTTGGGAACAATGACGGCATCAACCCCGGCCGCTTCCGCTGAGCGCATGCAGGCGCCGAGATTGTGAGGGTCGGTCACGCCGTCCAGCACCAGCAGAAAAGGCGGGTGGTCGAGGTTTTCGAGCAACTGCTTGAGGAAGCCTTCGCTGCGCTCGAGGTTAAGTGGCTTGCACTGGGCTAGCACCCCCTGGTGGACACCTTCTGCCTTCTGATCCAGTTCGGCGCGGCTAAGCTCGCTGACCTGAATTTTCAGGCGCTGGGCTCGCGTTAAAACTGCCTCAATACGCTCGTCATTGCGGCCTTGCTGTACGTATAGATGCTGGATGCTGTCGTGGTTATGCCTGAGCAGGGCGTCGACGGCATGTAAACCATAAACCCAATCTATTTCACTCATACTGCTTTTTTGATCCTGTTCTGCATTGGGGGACTATTGCCGGGCTCTTGCTGGATTAAGGCTTGCGTGCGGGCTTGCGCTCGCGTTGGCCGCCAGCTTTTTTGCGGCCACTCTTATGCTTGCTCTTGCTGCGGGCTTTTTCACCAGAAGCTTTGCCTGCCGCACCGCGTTTGTGTTTGGGGAGTGGTTGGCCTGCACCCTTGTTAGCAGGAGCGCCGAGCAATTGCAGATCAATCTTGCGATCGTCAAGGTCAACGCGCGCTACAGATACCCTGACCTGGTCGCCCATCCGGAAACACAGGCCACTGCGCTCGCCGGTCAAAGTATGTGCTACCGAGTCAAAGTGGTAATAATCGTTGGTGAGTGCAGTGACATGGACAAGGCCTTCCACATACACATCAGTCAGCTCCACAAACAGGCCAAAGCTGGTGACAGTAGTCACGATGCCCGCAAATTCTTCGCCGATGCGACCTTGCATATATTCGCACTTGAGCCAGTTCACCACATCATAGGTGGCGGTGTCGGCTCTGCGTTCGGTTTGTGATAACTGCTGGCCCAGTGTTTCGAGGTCGGGCAATTTGTAAGGATAGATTTCCTGCAGCTTGAGCGGTTTGGCGCTCCCAACCTTTCTCACGCCTTCGGTTTGTTTCGGATTGCGAATCAGAAAACGCAACGCGCGATGCACGAGCAAATCCGGATAACGGCGGATGGGCGAGGTGAAATGTGTGTAGGCGCTGAAGCCGAGACCAAAGTGGCCCAAATTGACGGGCTGGTAAACAGCCTGCATCAATGACCGGATCACCATCGTCTGCAACAGGTGACGATCTGGTCTGTCCTTCAACTTACTCAGAATGATCTGGTAATCTTGCGGTGTGGGTTTGTCCTTGCGCGCGAGGCCAACACCAATGCCGCGCAGAAAATCATAGAGATTTTCGAGCCGATCGGGATTGGGACCCTCATGCACACGATACAGCGCGGGCAGTTTGGCTTTTTGTAGCATCTCGGCAGTGGCCACGTTCGCACACAACATACATTCTTCAATCAGGCGATGGGCGTCATTGCGCTCAACGGGAATGATTTCCTTGATACGACGTTGCTCGGAAAAAATGATGCGTGTTTCAACAGTTTCAAAATCCAGTGCGCCGCGCTGCGTGCGGGCGTGCAACAGCTGTTTGTAGAGCGCGTACAGATTTTTAAGATGGGGCAGCACCGCCGCGTGTTTTTCACTGATGCGCTGCTGCAGATGTTGTTCGGTTTCTGTGGTGGGTTGCTGCAACATTGCCGCCACTTCGGTGTAAGTGAGGCGGGCGTGGGAATGGATGATGCCCTCGTAAAAACAATAGTTCTCGATTTCGCCCGCCTGGCTGACGTCCAGTTCGCATACCATCACCAGGCGATCTTCATGCGGCTTCAGTGAGCACAAACCGTTGGAGAGATGCTCCGGCAGCATCGGAATCACATAGCCCGGAAAATAGACCGAGTTACCGCGTATCTGCGCTTCCTTGTCGAGAGCAGAACCAACAGCAACATAGTGGGATACGTCCGCTATCGCGACATACAACGTAAAACCTTTGCCACGCTTGCGCTGGCAACACACGGCATCGTCAAAATCCTTGGCATCTTCGCCATCGATCGTCACGAAGGGCAGTTCACGCAAGTCAACGCGGTCGGGCTCGCTGTTGCCGTCAACCTTCGCGGGATATTTCTTCATCTCCGCCGTTACTTCCTTTGGCCACTCATATGGAATGTCGTGCGTGCGCAGGGCAACTTCGATTTCCATGCCGGGCTTGCTGACATCACCAAGCACTTCGATCACTTCGCCAGTGGCCTTGTGTTGTTCATGCGGAAACTGGGTGATTTGCACAACCACAAAATCGCCATCGTTGGCTTTTTTGTGTTTCTTGGGCGGGATCAGGATTTCCTGCGTAATGCGCTTGCTGTGTGGAATCACCACGCCAACGCCAGATTCGGAATAAAAACGGCCAACAAACTGGCTGGTCTTGCGCTCAAGCACCTCAACGATCTTACCTTCGCGCCGGCCGCGGCGGTCCAGCCCGATCACCTTGGCCAGCACCGTATCGCCATCAAACACCTTGCGCATCTGGTTCGGGCCCAAATACAGATCGCCCGAGGCATCTTCAGGAATCACAAAGCCATAACCATCCTTGTTGCCCATGATGCGACCCTTGATCAGGTCCATCTTGTTCACAAGGCCAAATACACCACGACGGTTGCTGGCCAATTGGCCATCACGCGTCATTGCGCCCAAACGACGCAGCAGTGCGTCCTGTGCAACGGCATCAAACAGCAGCAGCTCAGTGCACAGTTCTATATGAGAGGCAGGTTCGCCGCGTTTTTCGAGATGATCGAGGATGAACTCGCGGCTTGGAATAGGGTTGTCGTAACGCTCGGCTTCGCGCTCGGCAAATGGATCGTCCGGTGACTTGGATTTGGGCATAGGCTCGGGATAAAAAATGAATGAAGGCAGAGTATACACGGCTTCCACATTGACAAGCAGTGCGGCTCTTGGGTAGAGTGCGCGCCTCTGTTTTGTCCCTCCTAAATGCCCAGGTGGTGAAATGGCAGACACG
>CAIYIP010000416.1 GCA_903926285.1 uncultured Gammaproteobacteria bacterium | reverse complement strand
TTTTCCGAAGCGATCAGCTCGATATGCTCCTGCTGACGCGTGGCTTCTCCTGCAATAGCACTGGCCAATTCATCATCAAAGCCGGCTATTGCCATGGTTTTGCTAAACATAAAACTCCTCAATGTAATTCAGATAATGCTGCAAATCTCTAATGCATACGCGCCACTCTTGCAAGCCAGTACCTGAAGAATCATCAGGTGCAGGCTCTCCAATGAAACGAGACCAGCACGACCTTGAAAAACCCTGCGTAATGGACTTGGCGAAAGGATAACGAGTAGAATCGCGGCCCCGTCATTCTATCCCAAAATCCGTAAATTTATGGCCCAGTTTGTATTTACCATGAACCGCGTTGGCAAGGTTGTCCCACCTAAACGCGAAATCCTCAAGGATATATCCCTGTCATTTTTCCCCGGCGCCAAAATTGGCGTACTCGGCCTCAATGGCTCAGGAAAATCCACCCTCCTGCGCATCATGGCCGGTGTCGACACAGAATTTAATGGCGAAGCCCGCCCGCAACCGGACCTGAAAATCGGCTACCTCTCGCAGGAGCCACAGCTCGACGACTCCAAGGACGTACGCGGCAATGTCGAGGACGGCATCCGCGAAATCAAGAATCTTGTTGATGAATTCAACAGTATCAGCGACAAATTTGCCGAGCCGATGAGCGATGACGAAATGAACGCCCTGCTCGAACGCCAAGGCGCATTACAGGGCATGATTGATGCCTGTGGCGGCTGGGATGTCGACCGTTTTCTGGAAATCGCCGCCGATGCGCTGCGCCTGCCGCCCTGGGATGCCGAAGTCAAAACACTCTCAGGTGGCGAAAAACGCCGGGTTGCGCTGTGCCGCCTGCTTATCTCGAATCCCGACATGCTCCTGCTCGACGAACCGACCAACCATCTGGATGCCGGCAGCGTTGCCTGGCTCGAACGTTTCCTGCAAGACTTCAACGGCACGGTCGTGGCGATTACCCATGATCGCTACTTCCTCGACAACGCGGCCGGCTGGATTCTCGAACTCGACCGCGGCCACGGCATTCCTTACGAAGGCAACTACAGCGACTGGCTCGATCAGAAAGAAAAACGCCTCGAAATCGAATCCAAACAACAAAGCTCGATGTCCAAGACTATCAAGTCAGAACTCGAGTGGGTAAGACAGAATCCGAAAGGTCGCCAGGCCAAGAGCAAGGCGCGTCTGGCACGCTTCGAAGAAATGCAGTCAAAAGAATTCCAGACCCGCAATGAAACACTCGACCTCTACATCCCCCCCGGCCCACGCCTCGGCGAAAAAGTTATCGAAGTGAAAGACCTCTGCAAGGGTTTTGGTGATCGCGTGCTCATCAACAACCTGAACTTCACCGTGCCGCGCGGCAGTATAGTTGGCATCATCGGCGGCAACGGTGCCGGCAAAACCACCTTCCTGCGCATGCTGGTAGGCCAGGAACAACCCGACAGCGGCAGCATCACGTTAGGCGAAACAGTTGATCTTGCCTACGTCGACCAGAGCCGCGACGCGCTCAACGACAACAACACCGTATGGCAGGAAATTTCCGACGGTGCCGAGAACATGACGATCGGTAATTATGAAGTTGCCTCGCGCGCGTACGTCGGGCGCTTCAACTTCAAGGGCAGCGACCAGCAGAAATTCATTCGCGATTTATCCGGTGGCGAACGCAACCGCGTGCATTTGTCGAAACTGCTCAAGCGTGGCGCCAATGTACTGTTGCTCGACGAACCAACCAACGATCTCGACGTCGAAACCCTGCGCGCACTTGAAGAAGGCCTGCTCGCATTCCCCGGCACCGTAATTGTGGTGTCACATGATCGCTGGTTCCTCGACCGTATCGCTACCCACATCCTGGCGTTTGAAGGCGACAGCGAAGTCATCTGGCATGAAGGCAACTACACCGACTACGAAGCCGACCGCAAGAAACGCATGGGTGATAACGAACCGACCAGAATAAAATACAAACGTCTGGCTTGAACGAACTGCCATGAGTCATTCCTGTGAAGGAATGACTCATCGTCTGTCGAGAGAACATCTGAATAAACCTGATCTCCCTTCATTTACGAGGCGTCGGCACAGGCAGGGTTTATGAGACCGCATGAATACGTCCATGTAGCTCTTGCCGGCATCCATGCCGACAAAGTCTCATAGACCCTGCCTGCGCCTCTGCCGTTGAAGATTGTCGTACATTCAACAACGCAGTTATTGATGCCTTTTTGGGGATTGTTGAGCACGCACTGAACGTCGGAGGCTCTGCTGCTCTTGGGTGTAAGAAAACTTTGCCGCGAAATTTTTCCGCGACGTACACACCACCTATCCAATGCTCCTTCTCCGGATAAATGGTCATCTCGCGAAATTTGAGTTGCACTGCACCCACCAGTTCACCGGCGCTTGATGCAACTATGATGAGCGGAATTTTGTCGGAGTTGAGGTACTCCTGCAGCCTTGCTTCAACGATGTGCACTGAAGCTGCCTGCGTGAGTTCGCCCCATTCGGCAAAGTACCATTGGGCAAGTTGAGGCAGATGTTGTTTCTGGTCGGCCAGAAAGTGGAACTCGATATTCATATCGTTGCCACGCTTCGCTACGGCTTCTGAAATAGAAACCGGAAAATACTACAACGCAAATTTCTTTCGCAGCGCCTTCATTCTCGTTTTGTTTTCTTCCGGGCTAAGTGGTGCGGAGATTGCCTCTGGCAACGCGGCAGGCATGCTGGCATCCAGTTTTTCGCCGCGCAGCACCTGCTGGCATAACAATCGATAGTTGTATTCAAATAACGGGAAGATCGCGGACTGTGTTTCAGTTGCGAGCGCAAACCAGCCCGTGTGTTTTCCTGCGAGGCACACCGCAGGATGCGACCACTGATAACTGTGTTTCGGCTCCGGCGCGCAACAGGCTTCGACGTAAGCAGCATTGGGCGCTGGCAGTCCAAAAAGCGGCAAGGCATTTTCACAGGCGTTAACCATGCTCGCTACAGTTGGCAGATACTCTTGTGATTTAACCACCTGCCGCGCCGCGCGCAGGATGACTTCAGGCAGGAAATCAGCGAGACAGCTCAGCCAGTATTTCTTGGCGAGCTTGAGACTGCCATCCTGCGCATAGGCCTTATGAAACTGGTTGTGATACGCCAGTTCAAATTCAGCAAAAATCTGGTTGATGGCATCCACGTGATCGCGCTCGCCATTAGCGCCCGGAATTTTTCCTGCGGATGTCTTCGCCGTATGTGCAATCTGCGCAGCAGCACCCTGCTGCCTGATATTTGGCACAGCATGGGAAATTACTTTGTCGACAGTTTTCAAATCTACCTCTGATCAGCTTATGCGCAAGGGTAGGCTGGCAAGCCCGCGCAAGGCATTATTGAGCCTGCGTACAGGAGGACCTGCCAGTTCAATATGCTCCACACGTTGCACCAGTTCTGCAAGTACCAATTCCACTTCGAGCCGCGCCACCATTTGCCCGACACAGGCATGTACGCCGCCACCGAAACCGAGATGACCCTTGGTTTCGCGCGTAATATCAAACTTTGCCGCATCCGGCCACCGCTTCGTATCGCGATTGCCGGCAGCAAAAAATACCAACACTTTTTCATCTTTGGGAATGAGGTAACCACCAAGATTGACGTCTCGTGTAGTAGTGCGAAAAAAATTCATCACGGCACCTTCATAACGCAGGATTTCGTCAATCGCACTGCGGGCAAGTTCGGGCCGCGCCTTCAGCAAGCGCCACTGGTCCGGGAAGCGCGCAAAACAATACAGTGCATTGCCAAGACCGTTGATGGTGGTGTCAACGCCAGCTGACAGCAAGGAGCGCACAAGCATGCCAGCCTCTGCCTCCGTCACTTCTCCGCGCTCAACAGCAGCGAAGGTATGAGCACCCAGGCCATCCGGCGTAAGCGCTTCGCGTGAACACTGACTCATGATCCAGGGAATGACTTCGTTTGCA
>CAIYIP010000415.1 GCA_903926285.1 uncultured Gammaproteobacteria bacterium | reverse complement strand
GAGAACTCAGCATACACTTCCATGAGGTTACCTACGTCCACAACCATCAGAAAAGGCGGACGACCTTCGTGTGCTGGTAGCGCCCGCGCATATTGTTCGGCCTGTTTATGCGCAGCGAGCAGAGCCACGTCAAAACCCTTGGTGTGTTGGCCCTGTTTTATTTTCTTGTTTTCGAGTACGGACGAACCACGCCGGTAACAATCCACACGGCCTTCTGCAGTACTGCCATCTGGGTTATTGAAGATTACCCTGCGTTCAAACACATAGGCATTGTCACGTGTGTCAGATTGGGCAGGGTCCGGTACTGCCACATCCAGTAGATCGCACAATTCGCGAATGAAACTCTGGGCATTGGCAAGTTCTGAACCATCAGCACCTTGCCAGCGTTTGATGAAGCTTTCGACGGAGTTGTCAGTAACTTGCATTAGTACTTACTGCGTTCAAGAGCGAGTAGGGGGCGACATTGCAGAAGAGATGCAATGCGGGAAGTTGCAGGTTTTACTGACGATGTCACTTTATTACTCGAAGGCATGCGTATCAAAAGCATAGTGGTTGGTGAAAATCGGCCGAGTCCAGCACATAAAATGCGCCACAATAAAATATTCTTTAGCTGAGCGAGAGAATCGCAATGTCTACCGGGTTTAATAGACGTTCGGAAAAGATGCGTGGTGAGTCTATAACAATGCCGCACGATTCGGACATTAAATTCAGGAAAAAAGGCTCTTCCGAAAGACCCGTTCAATGACTTGTATGTCCGCCCCATCTTTTTATAGTCCCTGTTGGCCCTAAGTTAACTGCGTTTGCAGATTTTCCGCTAAGCATTGCATTTTTTCTTCGTTCGGCTCTCACGCTCACCCTGCTAGATTGCGCTCCTGTTGCCGGAACCGCTGTTCCGGTTTGTATTTATTCCGGAGAACGCGCAATGAAAACAACCCCAACCCTGCTCACGAGCCTGTTTGCACTGAGTCTTGGCCTGCTGCTCAGCGGCTGTGGCCAAAGTGATGAGGCATCGGACGCGGCTGCAGCTACAGAGACCGCGTCTGCAGTACGTCATGAATTGTTGAATGTTTCCTACGATCCTACACGCGAGTTGTATCAGGAATTCAATCCGGCCTTTGCCAAACATTGGCTTGAAGAGAAAGGTGAAGCAGTTATCGTCACTCAATCGCACGGTGGTAGCGGCAGTCAGGCGCGTTCGGTGATTGATGGGCTGGATGCCGATGTGGTCACGCTGGCGCTCGGTTACGACATCAGCGCAATTGCGGCGCGTACCGGTAAGATTCCTGCAGACTGGGAAAGCAAGCTCGAAGCCAACAGCTCGCCTTACACCTCCACCATTGTATTCCTTGTGCGCAAGGGCAATCCGAAGAACATCCAGGACTGGAACGACCTCGTCAACGAAGGTGTGGGTGTAATTACGCCTAATCCGAAAAGCTCCGGTGGTGCGCGCTGGAACTATCTTGCAGCCTGGGGCTACGCGCTGCACCAGCCCGGTGGCAGCGAAGCCACAGCACGCGAGTTTTTGACAAAGCTGTTCAAGAATGTACTTGTGCTGGATTCCGGTGCGCGCGGTGCGACCACCACATTCGTGCAGCGCGGTATCGGCGATGTGCTGATTTCGTGGGAAAACGAAGCTTTTCTCGCTGTAAATGAACTCGGCCCTGACCAGCTGGAAATTGTGGTGCCGTCTATCTCCATTCTCGCAGAACCTCCCGTTGCCGTAGTGGAAGGCAATGCAGAGAAAAAAGGCAATACTGAAGTTGCACGCGCCTATCTTGAATATCTTTACTCTGCAGAGGGGCAGCAGATCATTGCTAAAAATTACTATCGCCCCTCACATCCTGAACTCGCCAATCCCGAAGATGTGGCGCGTTTCCCGCAGCTTGAAACTTTCACGATTCGTGATGTGTTCGGCGACTGGCAGCAGGCGCAGGATAAACATTTTAAGGATGGTGGTGAGTTCGACGCCATCTACGGACTTTGATCAGGATCAGGATCAGTAGCAGATATCATGAGCGCTTCTCCCATCCTGATTGTGCCCGGCTTCAAAGGCAGTGGCCCGGCGCACTGGCAGACGTGGCTACAGGCTCAGATACCTGAGAGCACACGCATCAATGGTATTGATTGGGACAAACCGGTGCTCGCACTCTGGGCCGAACGTGTACGCGATGAACTGGCGCGCGCCACCCAACCGCTGCGGGTGATCGCACACAGCTTCGGCTGTCTCGCTACAGTAGTCGCGGTGGCAGATCGCCCTGAGCAAGTAGCAGAACTGATTCTGGTAGCGCCTGCCGACCCTGATCGTTTTGATTTTACGGGACTCAAGCCTGAAGATTTGCCGTTTGGCAGTTTCAGCCTCTCCGAAGCCCTGCCGCGCCGCTCACTGCATGTCAATGGAACTGTCATCGCAAGCCGCAATGATCCCTGGCTCACATTCGAAAAGGCTGCTGGCCTCGCCAACGACTGGGGGCTTGATGTGTATGATGCTGGCCAGGCAGGGCACATCAATGCCGATTCAGGATTTGGGCCGTGGCCTGATTTGTTGCAAATGTTGGGGAAAAGTCCGAAAGCTGCACCCGAGATTTCTGCGCCTGTTCTCAAGAAGGGGCGCGGAAGCACACTTGCTGCTGTACGCCAGCTAACGCGCGAACAGCTGGAAAAGCCGCATAGTCGTAAGTTCAGGTTTTAGTAGAACTCCCACGAATTTTAAAAACTGCAAGTTCAGCAAGGCCTCGCACCCTCGTCGTGTGTTCGAAAATCTTCAGACTAATTTTCAGTTGTATTCCAGAATGTTCGACAAGCTGCGGTGGCTTCGGCGCAGCCCGGGTTTATGAGACTTCGTCGGCATGGATGCCGGCGAGAGCTAGATGGAAGTATTTATTCG
>CAIYIP010000414.1 GCA_903926285.1 uncultured Gammaproteobacteria bacterium | reverse complement strand
CCGTTAACGTCAACGGTCAATCCTACGTAGTGCAAGTCAGTGAAGGTGGAGAGATCAGCCAGATAGCTGCCACAGCTCCAGCAGTCGTTGCCAAGCCGGCGTCAGTAGCAGCGAAGGCAGAACCGTTCCGCTCGCCGCTCGCGGGCAACATTTTCACGGTGCTCGTCAAGGTAGGTGAAACAGTTGCTGAAGGTCAGATCCTGATCATCATGGAGGCCATGAAAATGGAAACCGAACTCAGGGCTCCAAGAGCAGGCCTTATTCACAGCGTAAGTGTTGCTGAAGGTAACTCTGTTGCCGTTGGTGACGAACTGCTGACCATCGGTTGAAATCCACTTACTGACAAGAAGTCTCAATATGGAAAGTCTGCTTAATTTGTACCGGGATACGGGCATATATCAGCTCGAACCCGGGCAAGCGGTGATGGCACTGGTCGGGCTGTTGTTAATTTATCTCGCGATAAAGCGCGGTTTCGAGCCCTTGCTGCTGTTGCCAATCGGCATGGGCGCAGTACTCGTGAATGTTCCCGGTGGTGGTTTTCTTGCCGAGCCCATACTGGATGCAACAGGGCATGTGATGGAACCAGGCGGCCTGCTTTATTACGTTTACCAGGGTGGTATCGTATCTGGAATATTTCCACTGGTGATTTTCATGGGCATAGGGGCCATGACAGATTTTGGTCCACTGCTGGCCAATCCGAAAACGCTGCTACTGGGTGCTGCTGCACAGCTTGGAATATTTACTACTGTGATCGGTGCCGTTGCGCTTACTAACCTTGGTGTTATGGATTTCACGCTGGCGGATGCCGGTGCCATTGGCATCATCGGCGGTGCTGATGGACCAACAGCGATTTTCGTTGCAACACGGCTTGCGCCCGATCTGCTTGGCGCGATCGCCGTGGCTGCCTATTCCTACATGGCATTGGTCCCGGTGATTCAACCTCCCATCATGCGCTGGCTCACCACACCGGAAGAGCGCAAGATAAGAATGGTGCAATTACGCGTGGTATCGAAAACCGAAAAGATCATATTTCCCTTGATATTGTTGATTCTGGTGGCCATGTTTTTGCCAAGTTCTGCACCGTTGCTTGGCATGTTCTGTTTTGGCAATCTGATGCGGGAGTGCGGCGTCGTGGATCGACTCAGTGATACCGCCCAGAATGCGTTGATCAACATAACCACAATTTTCCTTGGGCTGGGCGTGGGTTCCAAACTCAGTTCAGACGCTTTCCTGAATGTTGAAACACTCGGCATTCTGGTGCTGGGCGTAATTGCGTTCGGTGTAGGTACGGCTGGTGGAGTGCTGATGGCGAAATTGATGAACCGCTTCAGTACTGATCCTATCAACCCGCTCATCGGCGCAGCTGGAGTCTCTGCCGTGCCAATGGCAGCGCGTGTTGCCAATAAACTTGGACTCGAAGCCGACCACCAGAATTTCCTGCTGATGCATGCCATGGGGCCGAATGTTGCGGGCGTCATTGGGTCAGCCGTGGCAGCTGGCGTCATGCTGTCGTATATCCCCCATTGAAACCTGCTTATTGCCTGATCTGACAAGTCTTGCCGGAACGTGAAAAGTATCGCTAACGGCAAAACAATATTTGTATATAAGTATCAATTGCATGATCATATAGACACGGCAGCAAACAGGAACAATAAGTCCTCATGCACGGGAACAATACTGATTCTGTAACACATATAAGCAAGCAGGGAACAGAGCAGCTTATTCAACCGGCCCAGCCAGAAGCACGGCCAGAAGCACGGCCAGAAGCACGGCCAGAAAAGGTAAGGCTGCCTTTCTACAATCTGGCGTCGAAATTGCCAGGTCCGAAAAACACCGCAGTGCGCATCTTCATGTTCTCTTTTCTTGGCACCCAGTTGCCAATGCTTGCCCTTCTGGTTTATATCCTCATGAGTGTCGAACTCACTGCCGAGGTACTGACTACTTTCAGTATTGTGCTGATCACTGCCTTGATTGGTTCGGCCTCTACAGTCATTGCACTGATCGCCTATGCCGAACCCGTAAACGCCATTAGCAAGGCGATGCACAATTTCACCGTGCATGACCATTTGCCCAACCTGCCTGAAGGCTACAGCGATGAAATCGGCGAGCTGATGGCAAATACCCAGGGTGCACTCAAAAAGCTTCACAGCATGCTGCACAACATGCACGAGTTAAGTATTCGTGACGAGTTGACTGGCTTGTACAACCGCCGCTTTTTCAGCGAGCAGTCCGAACAGCTGCTGCAACGCGCAACACGTTATGGTGAGCCCTTCACGCTTGTTTTTATCGACATGGATAACTTCAAGTTGATTAATGACCGCTACTCACACCAGGGGGGTGACCATGCCTTGCGTCAGATTGCCAAGCTGATGAGTGACGCCGCGCGTGGTACCGATTTCACGGCCAGGATCGGCGGTGATGAATTTGTAATCCTGTTCCAGAATACACCTTTGGAAAAATCCAAACTGCAGGTGGATCGCCTGTGCCAGAATATGCGCCAGTATGACTGGTCTGCGCTGTTTCCTGATTTTGTGCCGACCATGAGCATTGGCATGGCACAGGCTATGGAAAACGACACGATCGAAACACTCATGGACAGGGCAGATGCCAATCTTCACAAAGCTAAACACGCGGGCCGCAACCAGATAGTCGGTTAATCCCGGGGGGAATCAGTGAACTACAAAAACAAGCCTGCACTGGATGCGGGTGTTTCAGACACAACCAACACACCAACCACCATCAGCAGACGTAGCTTGTTGCAGACAGGAATCTCGGCGGGGTCAGCCAGCCTGCTGCCATTGATCGCTACCTCATCCTGTTCCTTGCCCGCACCAGGGCCACCGGCGGTCCTCGACACCGGTATTGCAGTTACGCTTGCCGCGTTCAGCAATCGCGTTGTGCCTGCCGATGCCAATGGTCCCGCCGCTGCTGATTGCGGTGTTGTTGCCTACATCAATCGCAGTCTTGCTGAGTGGAACCAGGCTGAGGTTGCCCTTGTAACCGCAGGTCTGCAGAGTCTCGATGCTGCTGCTTCATCACGCTTCAATCAGGGCTTTGCCCAACTGACCGAGAGCCAACAGGATGAACTCATGCTGGCGATGGAAGCGGGCACTCTCGAAAATTTCGCCAATGCACAGCAGGTCTTCAATCGCCTGCACCGGCTAACGCTCGAAGGTATGTTCAGCGATCCGTATTACGGCGGCAACGCGAATTACGCGGGCTGGGATCTTATCGGCTACCCCGGTGCCGTGCTCGGCAGCACCGCAGAGATGCAGCAGATGGGTGGCCGTTTGCCGGCTTTGCATACATCTGCCTATGGAGAAGAACACGATGGCCATTAATCTACCTGAAACCGATGTTGTGGTCGTGGGTCTTGGCGCAGCTGGTGGTGTCGCAGTATTACCACTTACACGCGCAGGGCTGCAGGTAATTGGTCTTGAAGCCGGCACCTGGATGAATCCTGCGCAGGATTACAAGGCCGATGAAATCCACAACAATGTGCGCGCGTTGGTCACTACCGGCAACAAGGTCGGCAGGGAAGTTCCGACGTTCCGCAACACTCCCGACCAGGTTGCACGCCAGGCTGCGCGCCATCCGATGATGAATGCAGTTGGTGGCACTTCGATCCACTACCACGCCCAAAGCTGGCGCCTCAATCCTTGGGATTTCCGCATCCACAGTTCAACCATCGAGCGTTACGGCGCTGGTTATCTGCCCGAAGGCAGTACGGTTGAAGACTGGCCAGTCTCCTACAATGAGATGGAACCGTACTACGACAGCATCGAATACGAAGTAGGGGTCAGCGGCAAAGCAGGCAATATTCAGGGCCGCATTGATCCTGCCGGCAATATTTTCGAAGGTCCGCGCCAGCGTGAATATCCGATGCCGCCGCTGCGCTCATGCGACTATCTTGATCTCATGACGCAGACGGCGAAGGATATTGGTTTCCATCCATACCGCGGTCCCGCAGCGATCAATTCGCAGCCCTATGAAGGCCGGCCCGGTTGTGCATTTCACGGTTACTGTGATCGCGGTGGTTGTCACATTCGTGCGAAGAGTTCGACGGACGTGACGACTATTCCTAAAGCGCAGGCCACGGGCAATCTCAGCGTGGTGGACAACGCCAACGTGCGCCGCATTGAATGTGACAACACTGGCAAGGTCACAGGAGTTACCTATTTGCGCGATGGTGAAACTTATTTTCAACCCGCACGCGCAGTACTGCTCGGCTGCTACACCTATGAAAACATTCGCATGCTGTTGCTGTCGCGCTCACCCTTCCATCCAGACGGGCTCGGCAACAATCGCGGGCAGGTGGGCCGGCACTACTTCGGTCATTGGGATGCCCAGGCCGGGGTAGGCGTGTCAGCCCTGTTCCCGTTCGACCTCAACATCTGGTACGGCGCGATTGCACAGGGCGTCATGGTGGACGATTGGGCGGATGATAATTTTGATCATAGCGGTATGGGTTTCATCGGCGGCGCCAGTTTGCATGCGTACACCGAAAAGCATCCTATCGGTGCCGCCGGCATGAATACCTTTGGTCGCACCGGCCGGCGCTGGGGTAGCGAATGGAAAAGTTTCATTCGTGAGAACGCGGGCCGCTGGACTTCAGCCTACGTGCAGACCACCACATTGCCGTACAACAACACCTGGGCCGATCTTGATCCCGATGTCACTGATCCTTTCGGCGATCCTGTTCTACGAATTACCTCCGGTCCCAAACCGAATGAACCCCTCGCCGCCGCGCATGCCGCTGGCAAGATGATCGAGTGGTTTCGCGCTGCAGGTGCAATTGAAGTGACAGGCGGGCAGGGTGGTAATGGCCCAGCCTTGTCGACTCACGCGCATGGCGGCACACGTATGGGGCTGAATCCCGACACCAGTGTTGTCGATGCTTTTGGTTTTGTGCACGACGCGCCGAATCTGGGTCTGATTGGCGGCTCGGTGATGGGTACCGCAGGTGCGCGTAATCCTACCCAGACGCTGCAGGCTCTGGCTTGGAGGACGGCACAACATCTGGCTGATAACTGGGACACCCGCACTGCCTGATCTTGTGCTGAAATTGTCTGGCATGACACGAGTATTCCAGGCTGAAATCACCGTAAGTAGACGTGCTTGTCAGGCATAACTTGTGACCACCCGCGGTAGCCCGCGCCAGCGACTACTATCGTGAAGTCGTGTTTCTTAAATACCTTGTATTTCTGATGAAAAATGACCAACATCAGCAATAGGGTCCTGTTCACGTCAAAGAAGCCGTTAAGGT
>CAIYIP010000413.1 GCA_903926285.1 uncultured Gammaproteobacteria bacterium | reverse complement strand
TAAAGCTAAATCATCGCTAGTGTTACATAAGCCAACATCATGACAAGCAAGCGCAAAATATTTTTCATTACAGGCACTGATACTGACGCCGGCAAAACATTCGTTGCATGCGCGCTGTTAACAGCCGCGGCCAATGCCGGGTATACATCAGTTGCCATCAAACCTGTTGCAGCGGGTGCCACGCTCACCGAACGCGGTTTACGCAACGATGATGCATTGATGCTTCAGTCTTGCAGCACAATCCAGATACCTTACGAACAGGTGAATCCAGTATGTTTCCCGCACGCACTCGCTCCGCATATCGCGGCAAATCTCAGCGAGAAAAAAGTGAAGGTGGAGCGGCTCGCCGGTTTCTGCCAGGGGGTAATGCTCAAGCGTGCAAACCTTACCCTCATCGAAGGTGCCGGTGGCTGGAGAGTGCCGCTCAATGAGCGCGAATTTGTATCAGACCTTGTTAAACAACTAAATATACCTGTGGTACTCGTGGTGGCGATGCGGCTGGGTTGCCTGAATCACGCGCTGCTCACAGCAGAAGCCATTGCTCGTGATGGACTGCAGCTGGCAGGGTGGGTGGCCAATCGTATTGATCCGCATATGCAGCGATATGAAGAAAATCGCGATACGTTGCTGGCAATGCTCGATGCGCCGCTGCTGGCTGAAATTCCTTATTTTGCCTCAACTCCCGATCCATCTGAGGCCGCTGGTTTTTTTGCGTTGGATCAACTCATGCAAACTTGATGGTTCGCTTGTGCTGACTGTCCTGATCACAAAGGTATAATGCGCTTGCTCCGGACTTACGCTCCGACTCGCAGTGGAACTAATCATGAATACCAGCTCGCAGCGCATAGTGGTCTGTGCGGTCTACCATTTCGTCAGGCTTGATAACTTCAAGGCACTCCAGGCACCTTTGCTTGCAGTGATGCAGGCCCATGCTGTCAAAGGCACGGTTCTGCTCGCGCAGGAAGGCATCAATGGCACGATTGCCGGGACAAGGGCGGGCATAGATGCGGTGCTTGCGTGGCTCAAGCAGGATCTTCGCCTGCACGATCTTGATCACAAGGAATCCTTCGATGATGAGATTCCTTTTTATCGCAGCAAGGTCAAACTCAAAAATGAAATTGTCACGATGGGCGTTGAAGGCATAGATCCCAACCGCAAGGTTGGAACACACATCGAGCCGAAGGATTGGAATGCACTGATCTCGGATCCTGACGTACTGGTGATCGACACCCGCAATGAATACGAAGTTGAGATTGGCACATTCCAGGGAGCGCTAAATCCGCACACGGACACTTTTCGCGAGTTGCCGGACTATGTGCGTCAACATCTCGATCCCGCCAAACATAAGAAAATAGCCATGTTTTGTACTGGAGGCATCCGCTGCGAAAAATCCACCGCTTATCTCAAGGAGCAGGGCTTTCCCGAGGTTTATCACCTCAAGGGCGGCATCCTAAAATATCTGGAAGAAGTACCTGAGACCGAGTCGCTGTGGCAGGGAGAGTGTTTTGTATTTGATAATCGGGTGGCTGTTAATCATCAACTCGAGAAGGGCGGTTACGACCAGTGTCACGCCTGCCGCCTGCCGATAACAGAAGCCAACAAGCAGCAGACTTCTTACGAAAAAGGCGTGAGCTGTCCCAGGTGTTACGGTCGTAATTCACCCGAACAGTTGCGCAATCTGCGCGAACGCCAGCGCCAGGTCGAACTAGCTGCTGCCAGAGGTGAAGCGCATCTTGGTTCGGAAGCCAGGGTGAGTATTGAACAAAGGCGCGCGCAGAAGCATCAATACAAGGCAAGTCAACACGCGCAGGCAGAAAAAGCTGAAGTTGATGATCTGGATTAATTTGCCAGGATTTGCTGAAAATACCAAGGATTGTTTACCCATTACTTCCATATTTGCTTGTTAAAGTTTTGTAATATTTATTAAGCATGTGTGTATAAAAACTTGCAGCATACGCCAGCCGCCCAGCCTGTTAAAATGCCGGCCCGGATCTTTAGAGGTCAGGCATATCGTCGGAAAAATATCAGTAAGTGCAGACCATTAGTTATTAACAATCAGGAACAACAAGATGAATAAAAAAACCACAACTCTGCTTATTGCAGCAATAGCAGTGCTGGCAATTCTGTATTGGGTATTCGCTCTGCCTTCAGTAGGCAATCCTGAAATCGCGACAGACGCGGCCAGTATTGAGCGAGGAGCTTATATGTATCAGGCAGGTGGTTGTGGAGCGTGTCACCAGGATGAAGGCGCAGAAGGTCCGAGTGGCGGCATGCTGCTTGAGTCACCGTTCGGCGGCACTTTTACCGTGCCCAACATCACGTCTGATGTGGAAACAGGCATAGGTGGCTGGACCGGAAGAGATTTTATGCTGGCACTGAAACACGGTCGCAAATCCAACGGCGGTTTTTACTGGCCTGCATTTCCCTATCGTACTTATAAGGACATGACAGACCAGGATGCGCTGGATCTCGCTGCGTACGTCGTTACCATTCCTGCTATCAGCAACGAGGTGCCCGGCCATGATCTCCCCGGCTGGCAGTTCAGCTGGATGATGGCTGGCTGGAGCATCATGGCTGATTTTCTTGAAGGCACACCTCCTGCTGTTGCAGATGATCCGCAGCTTCAGCGTGGCGCTTACCTTGCGCGTGCGCTCGGTCACTGCGGTGAATGTCATACTCCGCGCAACGTTTTTGGCATCATGAAACGGGGTGAAGAGTTTGCGGGCGTTGATATGGAGGCCCCTGAAATAGACGCGGCTGGACTGTCCAGCTGGTCCGAAGAGGATTTCCTCGCGTTGTTGCAGCTCGGCATGACCCCCAGCTTTGATTTTGTGGGTGGCCACATGGCTAAAGTTATTGAACATACCAATCAGCTGACAGAGGAAGACCAACTGGCCTATACCGCGTTTTTCAAGCGCGACCTGGGGGAGGGGGCTACACAAAATAGTGCTGAGTAAGCTGGTTTCATCCGGATGTCCTGGCTCTCACCGGCCAGGATAAAAAATCCCGAAATCAAAGCCAAAAAAAACGCCCCAAACAGGGGCGTTTTTTTGTGTCTTGCGAATTGTCTGAAAGACTTATTCCAGACGGAAGCGGTCGTGGCATGCGCCACATTTTGGACCGATCTGCGCAACTGCGTCTTTTACACCGGCTTCACCCTGAGTGTTCAGGATTGCCAGTGCTGCTGCAGCGCCAGCGCCAAGGTCGGCAGCCAGCATGTCGAAATCGGCTTTGCTAGCCCAGATGGTATCAGCTGCGCGCGTTTTAACACCTGCGCTTACTGGACCAGTGGTGTCAGCGGCAAACAAAGCTGGAATCATGGAGGCCAGCATTGCGACGCGCTCTACAGCAGCTTTTGCAGCATCAGCATCATACGCTGCGCCACGCGCCATGCCACCGAGGGGAGCATTGGAGAATGACAACAGTTTGAATACAGCCTGACGGTTCGCGATGTCGCTTGCAGCCTTTTGTTCCGGAGTTGGAGCATCAGCGGCAAAAGCAGTTATTGATAACAATGAGCTCAGCAAAAAAGCTCCGGTGATTGCAATTCTTTTCATGGTAATTTTCCCCATCTACTAGTCAATTGGAACATCTGTTTATGGCAATTCAGTGCAGTTTGCGAGTATCAAAGATACCCTTTGCCAGCGCGTGCATTCTGCCATGTTGTTTGACTCCTGTCTGCAAAATTGACGGTTTTTTCCCGTAATTCTATTGCTACCCAGGCTCCCGACATTGGGGCTGCAAACCTGATAATCCATTACCAGTAAGGTGACTACAGTTTAGGGGCAGATGACTTAATAAGAGCTTAATCAAAGATGCCTGGCTCGTACAATTGTTACTACGTTGTGTCCAT
>CAIYIP010000412.1 GCA_903926285.1 uncultured Gammaproteobacteria bacterium | reverse complement strand
GGCGCTCGATATTATGGTCGAGCGCGTAAATTCCAGCTGCGGCAATGATACCGGCCTGCCGCATGCCGCCACCAAGCATCTTGCGCCAGCGGCGCGCGCGTTTGATCAAGTCTTTGCTACCGCACAGAACAGAACCGACGGGTGCACCAAGTCCCTTCGACAAGCAGACCGACACCGTATCGAAACCTGCGGCGATTTCCTTTGCCGCAACGCCGGATTTAACCGCCGCATTGAATATACGCGCGCCATCAAGATGTTTATGTAAGCTGTAAGAATCTGCCAATGCACAAGCTTGTTGAATATACGAAAGTGGAAGGACGCGACCATAGATAGTGTTTTCAAGACACAACAGTCGAGTCACCGGAAAATGCACGTCGTCTGGTTTGATGGCCTTGCGGATCGCATCCAGAGGAATTGTGCCATCCGCTGCAACAGCGAGCGGCTGTGGCTGGATGCTGCCCAGAACAGCGGCACCGCCCGCCTCGTATTTATAAATATGCGCCTCATGCCCGATGATAAATTCTTCACCGCGCTGGCAATGACTCAACAAGGCCACGAGGTTGGACTGTGTTCCGCTCGCAACATAAAGCGCGGCTTCCTTGCCGAGCAGATTTGCCGTTTTTTCTTCGAGTGAACTCACCGTTGGATCATCGCCCCAAACATCATCACCCACTTCAGCGCGCGCTATTGCCTGGCGCATTGCTTCGGTTGGCCGGGTGACAGTGTCGCTGCGTAAATCAATCATTGCTGCTGTCCATGCAGGCGTGTGTTAATCATACGCAAGGTTGCGAGTACTGCGGCATATACCTGATTGGCATGAACTCCGCGTGTGCGCAGATTGCGCCCCTCGCCGGCCCAGGTGATCGTACATTCTGTGAGAGCGCCAGGCTTGCCACCCTTGGGAATACGCACGGTGTAGTCCACGAGTTCGGGGATAGTAAAATTCAAACCACACAGGATTTTCTTCATTGCATCAATAAAGGCATCGTAGCCGCCATTACCATGACCGCTCTCGCTGTACTCAATGCCGTTGATTTCAACTTTCAACAACACTGTAGACGATTCCATAAAGTTGCTGTTGATCTGGCACTCAAGCAAACGGATATGCTGGTAATCGTTGCTTTCAAGTACATCCGCAATAATGAAGGGTAAATCATCGGCGGTTATGGTTTCCTTTGAATCACCCAGCGTTACAACTTTCTGCAGCACCTTTTTCAGATTATCCGGCGATAACGTAATACCCAGTTCCTCAATATTTTTCAACACCGAAGCTTTGCCGCTGAGCTTGCCGAGTGCATAAACACGCTTGCGATCAAAACGTTCGGGGCTCAATTGGGTTTCATACAAACCACCCTTCACATCACCGTCGGCATGAATACCAGCTGTCTGGGTGAAAACATCAGCACCAAGAATAGGCTGGTTTGCAGCCACCCATTTACCGGAAAAACGTTCCACCATTGTGCTGACAGCAGCAAGCTGACTTTCATCGATCGCCGTGTGAATGCCCATCTTGTCCTTGAGCACTACCGCGATTTCAGCAAGAGAAACATTGCCTGCGCGTTCACCCAGGCAGTTCATCGTGCAATGCAAAGTGGCTATACCGGCTTCGACTGCCGCCATGCAGTTGGCAGTGGCGAGACCATAGTCGTTGTGCGGATGAAAATTGAATTTCTGGAACGGAAAGCGCGTCTTCATATCGCGTAATGCGACATACACTTCAGCCGGACTCATAACGCCGAGCGTATCCGGCAGCATGAAGTTTTCGATGCCACTTGCACCGATTGCGGCCATTAGGCCAAACACATAATCCTTGTTGTCGCGATAACCATTGGACCAGTCTTCAAGATAGGCATTCACGTGCAAGCCCTTGGTTTGTGCATAGGCCACTGTCTGTAGAATATCTTCTACGTGCTGTGTGAGCGTTTTACCAAGTTGATTGCGGCAATGTTTTTCACTGCCTTTGGTCAGCAAGTTCAACACCTTGCCGCCCGCAGCACGAATCCAGTCAACACTGTTTTTGCCATCGACAAAACCGAGCACCTCAATACGTTCAAGATAACCATGGTCCGCTGCCCAGGCTGTAATAGCACGTACTGCATCCTGCTCACCTGCAGACACTCGCGCCGAGGCCACTTCAATACGGTCAATCTTTAGCAACTCAAGCAGGGACTGAGCAATCGTCAGCTTCTCACCAGCCGCAAACGACACGCCCTGGGTTTGCTCACCATCACGCAAGGTGGTGTCCATAAATGCGACATAGTCAGGCAGATGCACATGGCTGCTGTCGTGATTGATTCCCGAGTGACTCAATTTTTTCTCCACTGTTGCTGTTGTACCAATACTCAAACCGGTCTGCCTTATTTTACAGATGCTTTTGCAGCCCTTAAAACGAAAAAACCCGCCTTGAGAGCGGGTTTAATAATCCAGAGACCAATAATCCAGAGACCAATAATCTGCTGATCTAATCTGCTGACAAGCCCGCTTTTAAGTGCCAGATAATAATGCCAGTAATGATAATTGAGTTTGTTCGCATGGCCGGCAGTGTTGGCGATTTGACCTGCAAAGTCAAGCAACCATGCTTCCCATCTGAAGCAACCGAATACGGTTCT
>CAIYIP010000411.1 GCA_903926285.1 uncultured Gammaproteobacteria bacterium | reverse complement strand
GCTCATTCATGCTGGTGGTACTCCAAACATCCACAGCCACTTTGTAATCCTTGCGCAAGATCGCCGCGGCTGCGCGCACTTCACGCAAGATCGTACCGCTACCAAGCAAACGTACCCGCATCGGCTTCTTGCCGCCTGCAACCTTGTACTCCTTGCTTTCTCCGTCTTCAAGCAGGTACATGCCCTTGATGATGCCTTGCTCCACCCCAACCGGCATTTCCGGATGAGTGTAATTTTCGTTCATGGTTGCGATGTAGTACCAAACGCTTTCGTCTTCCTGGTACATACGACGCATACCGTCCTGAATCACTACGGCCAGCTCATACGAATAGGTTGGATCATAAGCAACACAGTTAGGGATAGTGCCGGCAACGAGGTGACTGTGACCATCCTGATGCTGCAGACCTTCGCCATTTAGAGTTGTCCGGCCTGCGGTGGCGCCCATCAGGAAACCACGCGCCTGCAAATCACCTGCCGCCCAGCACAAATCACCGATGCGCTGAAAGCCAAACATGGAGTAGTAGATGTAAAAAGGAATCAGCGGATAGTTGTTTACGCTGTAGGACGTTGCAGCAGCGAGCCATGAACTCATCGAACCTGCTTCGTTGATACCTTCTTCGAGCAGTTGGCCCTTCTTGTCTTCACGGTAATACATCACCTGGCCAGAGTCAGCGGGATCGTAGAGCTGGCCTTTGGCGGAATAAATACCTATTTGGCGGAACATACCTTCCATACCAAAGGTGCGAGCTTCATCGGGCACAATCGGCACTATGCGATGGCCAATTTCCTTGTCTTTGACGAGGTTGGAGAGGAGGCGCACGAAAGCCATCGTAGTGGAAATTTCGCGCTCACCTGAACTCTTGGTCTGCGCTTCAAACGCAGACAGTGCGGGTATTTTGAGAACTTCACTTTTGGTTCTGCGGGAGGGCAGGAAACCACCTAGTTTTGCGCGCTGCTTGCGCATGTAAACCATTTCCGGACTATCTTCTGCCGGCCGGTAATAAGGCATTTCTTCGAGCTTGTCATCCGCGATCGGGATACCAAAGCGGTCGCGGAAACCCTTCAACTCATCTATTGCGAGTTTCTTGGCCGAGTGAGTCGCGTTCTGGCCTTCAACGGAGGCGAAGGCATAACCCTTGATGGTCTTAGCCAGAATTACGGTTGGCCTGTCATTGGTGTCTACCGCTTGTTTGTACGCAGAGTAAACTTTATAGGGATCATGACCACCACGATTAAGCTCCATGATTTCTTCATCGGACAGATGCTCTACCATCTTCAGCAGTTCAGGGCTCTTACCGAAGAAATGCTCGCGGATATAGGCACCGCCGCGACTCTGGTAAGTTTGATATTCGCCATCCACCACTTCATCCATGCGCGCCTGCAGAATGCCGTCTTTATCCTTCTGCAACAGCATATCCCAGTGACGACCCCAGACCACCTTGATTACATTCCAGCCGGCGCCACGGAAAATACCTTCCAGTTCCTGGATGATTTTGCCGTTGCCGCGCACAGGACCATCAAGGCGCTGCAGGTTGCAGTTGATCACAAAGTTGAGATTGCCGAGCTGTTCACGTGCAGCAAGGCTGATAGCGCCCAGTGACTCTGGCTCATCACATTCGCCATCACCGAGGAAGGCCCATACCTGGCGATCGCCTTGTTTGACGAGTTCGCGGTTGTCGAGATACTTGAGAACGTGAGCCATATAAATGGCCTGCAAGGGTCCAAGGCCCATGGAAACAGTCGGGAATTGCCAGTAATCGGGCATCAACTTGGGATGGGGATACGAAGAAAGACCGTTGCCATCCACTTCCTGACGGAAGTTATCAAGCTGCTGCGCAGTTAAACGTCCTTCAACAAAGGAGCGCGCATACATGCCAGGTGAGGCATGGCCCTGGAAATACACAAGGTCGCCGGGATGATCTGCGGTTTCGCCGCGGAAGAAATAGTTGAATCCGACATCATACAGCGTGGCAGAAGATGAAAAGGTGGAAATGTGACCGCCAAGGTCATGGCCCAGTTTGCCAGCGCGCATAACCATGGCCAGCGCGTTCCAGCGCACGATGCCACGAATGCTCCTTTCCATGTAGAGGTCGCCCGGCATTTTGGGCTCCTGGGAAGTAGGGATGGTGTTGCGGTACGGAGTAATAAGAGAATCAATGGGGAGTTGCTGGCCGGACTCGGTTGCCTTGTTTATCAGGCATTTGAGCAGAAACTGCGCCCGGTCCATGCCTTGTTGCTTGATCACGGATGAAATCGAATCAAGCCATTCCTGGGTTTCCTGGGGGTCTATATCACGTAGGTTATCAGCCATAACTATATGCTCTGCAAGGACTTATGTTAAATGTAGTTAAATTACAATGGCGCTGGATTCTACTCGACTAGTGGCAAGTTTTTCAACCATTACAAGCCGATATGTAGTATTACTACAGAATCGTAAAAGACATTGAATCCGGCAAGGAAAAAGCGTTGGAATTATAAGGGTCTGACTTTTGTAGTTGGGAACATGCAGCAAACAACCGTATCTGAAACCAGCATTGTAAATTATGAAATTCGTCGTTTTCGATTCAGGAATATAACTCATCAGGGCGATTACAGCGAACCAGCAGCATCAGATCAGCGCGCGATATCCTGGCCAGTCGAAGCACTGACCGGGATCGGTTTTCCGACCCGGCGCAATATCGGAGTGGCCGGCAATACGGGCTGGAGTAATTGCAGGATACGCCGACATCAGCAGGCGGGTAATCAGAGCGAGCTGCTGATACTGCTTGTCAGTAAACGGTATTTCGTCGGTTCCTTCAAGCTCGATCCCGATCGAATATTCATTACATTCGGATCGCCCCGCAAAACTGGAGCTACCTGCATGCCAGGCCTTACGGTTAAAAGGCACATATTGCACAACAATCCCATCCCTGCGGATCAACAGATGGGCCGAGACGCGCAACTCACAAATACTGGCAAAATAAGGATGAGCCAGTCGATCCAGCGCATTACAAAATAATGCGTCTATGTGCGGCCCACCAAACTGGCCCGGCGGCAGACTGATATTGTGGATAACCAGCAAACTGATGTCGTCCGGGTCCGGCCTGTCGCCGCAGTTTGGCGACGGCTTCTGCAGGGCCCAGCTGAGCTGATGCTCCTGGATTTGCTGAGTCATTAATGTTTCCCGGAGTACTTGCAAGAATCACCTCATGCTATGGAACGACTCCGGCTAAAGCAAGCCACCTTCTCTATATGATTTGTCACTGCTGCCACATCAAACTTCCATGAACGAGCTCGCAGCAATTAGCACCAAAACGGTTGGGGCTTATATCCGGCTATAATGTCCTTCGATCTGAATGGAGGCTGCCAGCCAAAATATCACAATGACAACAAATCCTTTTTTTTTGGGGCTGCAACAAACTGTAGCCAACGCCCTTGCTGAAGATGTGGGAAGTGGAGACATTACCGCGAGACTGGTGCCTGAGGAATCCCTTGCACAAGCCAAGGTCATGGCTCGTGAACACGCAGTGGTCTGCGGCAAACCCTGGGTTGACGAGGTTTTTTGTCAGGTGGATCCACGCATCAAAGTAGACTGGCTGTTCAAGGATGGTGATCACGTAACACCCAATGACATCATCTTCAACGTTAGCGGGAGTGCACGATCGCTGTTGACCGCAGAAAGATCCGCGTTAAATTTTCTGCAAACACTTTCGGGCGTCGCGACAACTGCTAGCCATTATGACTATCTCGTCAAACACACATCAGTACAGATTCTTGATACGCGCAAAACCCTTCCCGGCTTACGCCTCGCACAGAAATATGCGGTAAAAACCGGCGGCTGCAGCAACCATCGCATAGGGCTCTTTGATGCCTACCTGATCAAAGAAAATCATATCCGCGCCTGTGGCGGGATCGGGCAGGCAGTCCACACAGCGCGCCAGCTCAACCCGGACAAAAAAATCGAAGTGGAAGTCGAAACCATGGCGCAGCTGGAAGAAGCCCTGATGGCAAAGGCCGATATTGTGATGCTGGATAATTTCACATTAGACATGATTCGCGCTGCAGTAGTCTTTACGAAGGGTCGCGCGAAACTTGAAGCCTCGGGGGGTTACTCGGAAGAATCTTTGGTGGCTGCAGCTGAAACCGGCGTGGATTTTATTTCAGTCGGTGCGCTGACCAAACACCTGAGGGCAACGGATTACACGATGTTGTTTACCACCTGAACATTTAAGTGTCGCAAATAAGAGCGGGAAGCTCCTGAGAAACTTTAATCCAGAATGCGTATAACTCAGCTTTGAAAAATTTATGCCACCAGTAATCCAGCGCTGGTGGCATCTTCTGGATCAGCAGCAGGATCAAGGGTCTTGATCCTGACTTCGGACCGCAGCTTACAAACGTTCCAGGTGAACATTCCTGAACTTCACTACACCCGCACCGTATTGCAGTGAAATCGGGCCATCTTTATAAGTGCCCTCATGGATGTCCACGGTTTTTACGCCGTTAAGCACAACCACAATATGATCACCCTGCACTGTAATATCGTAGGTATTCCACTTGTCTGGCGTGTTCAGCTTTTCAGCAGGCGCAGCGAAATTTACTATGCCACCGGTACGTCCTGACTGATCAGGCCGGTTATCAAAAATATTGGCTTCATAAGCGCTCGTATCGGTAATGGCATCGGGATTTGAAGCACGGAAGAAGATGCCGCTGTTGGCACCTTCATTAACCCAGAACTCAGCCATCAGATGGAAATCTGCATAATTTTCCTTTGTCACAAGATGGCCATTGCCCGTGTCAGCCACAAATTCGCCATTCTCTATGCGCCAGTTGGCAGTCCCGATCTGGCGCCAGTTATCTAAGCTGCCCGACATATCAACCATTTCGGCTGCGAATGCGCTCAGCCCCAGCAGTGTGAATAACGCGCCGAAAACAGTTTTGTTCAGAACCGGTAATCTCATGACTTGTCTCCCTGATAGTTTATTTTGGAAAAAGTAATACTTGTTTTTTTACGGTAGATACAGCGCATGCAGCAGGATTCTTGCAGACAACAATCTAACCGATTTGCTGAGCAGCTTTTTCGCATGCCACATTGGGCAAGTCAAGCCAAGTCACGCTTACTCAGAATCTTTATAGATAAGCGTTGTCACCTGCTCAGAAACCAGCCCGATCAGGAATACAATTATCGAGGAAATAAACAGCACACCAGTCATGTTCGTGAAAGTATGAAATTGCAAAAACGTATACAGATAATAGGCCAGCCCGGTAAAGAAAAATACGAATGCAATGGGGAGGAATATTTTCAGGGGACTATAGAGCGTGCCTATCTTGAAGATGATCAGAAAAAACCTGACTCCATCCTTGACCAGACTGATATGGCTTTTACCTTCTCTTTTGCCCGCCTCAATATCCATATAACTGACAGAAAATCCAGCTCTGAAGAAGGCCATCGTGATAGTCGTAGGATAAGAAAACCCATTGGGCAGCAGATAGATGAACTTTCTGAATTTTTTGCCGTTGACCGCCCTGAAACCGGAAGTCAGGTCAGCAATCTTCTGTCCGGCAATCCAGCTGGAAAGTTTGTTATACATAGAATTTGCCACGAGGCGGCTGACACTCGCCTGGGTGGCGGCAGAGCGGGCCCCCACCACCATGTCATACCCTTCGTGAAAGTGCTCAAGCAATTTAACAACATCAGCCGGTTTGTGTTGGCCATCGCCATCCATAAACACCAGAATTTCGTTAGTGGCCGCCCGCGCGCCGGTCTTAATGCTCGCACCATTACCTTTGCTGTATTGGTGGGTCAACACCTTCACTCCGTTTGTCTCACAGATTGTAACGGTGTCGTCGGTGGAACCATCATTAACTACAATAATCTCTGCGTCAGGTAACGTCTTGCGGAGCTCGGGAAGTAATTTCTTGAGGTTAACGGCTTCATTCTTGGCGGGCAAAATGATGGAAACACGGTCACTGAAGGCCACAAGGTCTTTCCTTAAATTGATAATAATGCAGATTAGCAACCAAAATCAGTTAAAGCACTATGGGCATTATGCCGATTAATACGACTGAAGAGCCAAAATTGCGACGCTTTACACATAGAAAAGTACTAAACTTACAGTAAAATTGAAACACTAACGTTCTTTTCAGCCTTAATTTGAGCTGTCAGGTCCCGCTGCAATTGTAGCTTATAACACGTTGAACTCGGCTCCCAATGGTCGGTGAATGCAGGCAACTAACCAACAGATGTCAACAGAAGTAATACTCACAGGTCTCGCGCGCCGCTTGGTCTCCGATAACCTGCTGCAGCGAGAGACGGCCATTGCTGCATGGACTAATGCCAGCAGGTCAAGCACCCCCATCATCCGGCACCTTGTCAAAAACAAATTGTTGGGCAGCGATGTGATTGCAACTGCAGCATCCCTGGAATTTGGCCTTCCACTACTGAGTATAGATTCTTTCGAACGCAGCACATTTCCACTGGCGATGGTCGATGCCAAGCTGATGCGCAAACACAATGTTCTCCCTTTGTTCAAACGGGGCAACAAACTGTATCTGGGCGTGTCAGACCCTTCTGATGTCAATGCCATCAACGAAATCAAGTTTCATACCGGCTCCTCAGTTGAGCTTATCGTGGTGGAAGACGACAAGTTACACGCGACTATTGAATCCCTGCTTACGGTCCAGGAAG
>CAIYIP010000410.1 GCA_903926285.1 uncultured Gammaproteobacteria bacterium | reverse complement strand
CGTTATTCGTCTTGAATAGTTGAAGGTCATGCTCGGCTGTTGCGAGCACCCTGGCCTTATTGGCGACGGAAACTTTCCAGTTCAGATACGTTCAAGCCACAAACTGCCACCACCATAAACGCCGCCTTCTTCCAGATGCAGGGCAGCCTCGATGAGACGCGGGTAACGCGTGAACGCATAGGCGCAACCAAAATAGACCTTGAATGCTGTGGAGTACATCAGCAGGGCGCGGATCAGATATTGCTCGTTCCAGCTCCTGTTGTCGTCGAGCACCCAGTCCTTTGGATATTCATGCGGCAGAAAAATATCGTGGATATGCACAATAACTCCCGGTTGCAGTCGCGGCAGAATTTCGAACACGAGGTAATTGACGTCGCTGCCTGTTTTCGCCACATGTGATGAATCGATGAACAGGATGTCGCCCGGCGCGAGTTCGGCAAAATAACTGATCGGCAGGTCTTCCACTTTCTGGATCAGCAGTTCGTGCAAACCCGGCAGGGGCTTGCGCAAAAACTCGCGTGGATAGGGTTCGATACAGGAGAATTTCGCCGTGTTCTGCAACAGTCGATTGTTCACATCAGCCGTCAGCAGCGAGGAAAAGCCACTGCCAATTTCGACAATACGCTGTGGCCGTAGATGCTGCAACAATACGAGCAGCGTGCGCGAGTCGAGCCAGCTGAATTGTGAATTCTGGGTAAAATATTGGGTAAGGTCAGCATTTTCATCCAGCGCGTCGGGATAGTTATAACCGCCAATGTAGCGAGGAAACACTGTAGTCAACAGATGGATGTGATTGGCATCGTTGAAATCTATGCCCAGGATGTTCTTTGCACCACTCCAGATTTCATCCTGTTTTTCGCGCAAGGTTGCAGGATCCACTATGGGTGAATAGAAGTGTCCCGGCGGAAAACATAACAGGACTTTCGGTTCTTCCACGGGCACGGTTGTCATTACCTCTGGTGCAGCGTCGGCTATTTCAACTGCTGGCGTTGGCGCAGTGGTGGATAACGTGGTTTTGTTGCGAAAGAAAGAGAACATCCCGTTTCCTTATATCCGGTTGGATTTTTCAAGCTGGTTTTAGCTGGCGCAAGTTAACAGATACGCGTCAGCAGTGTTCCGAGTTTTTCTATGCTCAGTTTGATGACATCCCCGGCCACCACAGGACCAACGCCCGCCGGAGTACCCGTAAAAATGAGATCACCTTCCTGTAAGGTAAACAGTTTGGACAATTCGCTGATGATCTGCGGACAGTCCCAGATCAGGTCGCTAATATCCGAATCCTGCCTTAGGTTGTCGTTAACCCAGAGCTGGATACGACCGCTACTGATATGCCCCACTTGTGTTGCCGGATAAATTGCCGATATGGGTGCTGAAAAATCAAAGGCCTTTCCGGTATCCCAGGGTTGCCCGTTGCGGCCCGCTTCTGTCTGCAAGTCACGTCTTGTCATATCGAGGCCCAGCGCATAGCCATACACATGGTCCAGTGCGTCGGCCACGGCAATATCAGCACCGCGCTTGCCAATTGCAATCACGAGCTCACCTTCATAATGCAGGTTGCTCGTAACCGGTGGATACGGCATGGCATCGTTTGTGACAATGGCATCAGCAGGTTTGGTAAAAAAACACGGTACTTCCTTAGTCGGATCGGAACCCATTTCGCGTGCATGGGCGGCATAATTTTTCCCCACGCAGTAAATGCGATGCACGGGAAACCAATGCGAGCTGGCATGGATGGGTATAGCGGATACAGGCGGAGGTGGAAAAATGTAACTCATACTGGTTTCTGCAGTTGAAAAAAGGAGGGGCCATTATCCCATCTTTCACCACAAAAATGCGCAGGTCATCCCTGTGTTTTAACTGGCAGAATAGTAGACGACAGTAGTTGCAAACGAAAGCGCACTTTGCATAAGGAGCTTATCCATGCACACCCCCTCTTCCCTTCTCAAACTCAGGCAGAAACTCACGTCTCTGGGTATGGGAACCCTGGAGCTGCTCAAATTCCAGAAGAAGCAAAGCTTTGCCGAAATCATCAGCAACTTATGCGGGACACTGTTGCAACTGAAGGGCGAGGCTTCATCAGTAGCGATAGCCGAAGAAATACTGCTTCTGTTCAACCGGGCATCCGCCGACAACAAGAAACTGTTTTTTCGCTACCTGCATGCTGAGCTCAGGGCTGATACAGACAGCGTTAATCAGGCGATTACCGATTATCAAGCCCTCGGCTCCCAGTTGACGCTCCACAATCTGGCGCTTGCGAGTGAACCTCTGCGTATGGAATTGTTTCGCACGCTGAATACCGCACCTGAGGGCACGATGGCACTCATCGCAATGCGCGAGGATCTGCATAGACTCATGGCGCAAGAGCCCGAGTTCACTTTGCTGGACCAGGAATTGCTCAGCTTGTTCCGCGCGTGGTTCAACCGGGGCTTTCTCGAACTGCGGCGCATTGACTGGCAAACCCCGGCGCTGATCCTCGAAAAACTGATCCAGTATGAATCAGTGCATGCAATCACAGGTTGGGCCGATCTCCGACGCAGGCTGGAGCGTGATCGTTTTTGTTATGGTTTTTTTCATCCAGCAATTGTTGATGTACCGCTGATTTTTGTCGAAGTCGCACTGACCAATTCAATGAGCAGCAACATTGCCAATTTGTTGCAACAGGCCCCCCCGGGTGCTGAGGCTCTCGACGCTGATACTGCGGTGTTTTATTCAATCAATAACTGCCTGCTTGGCTTGCGCGGTGTTTCGTTTGGTAATTTCCTGATCAAGCAGGTGGTCGATCATCTCACTGCTGTACGGTCTGATATCAGCAATTTTGTGACGCTCTCGCCGGTTCCAGGTTTCATGAACTGGCTTAAGGCAGTCGACAAAGTCGACACGCTGCTAAACACCGATGAAGCACAGGCCATCAATGCCTTGCTCACGGCCAGCTCCATGCGCAGTGTCGTCAACAGCAACGGTGTACTCTATAAAGTATTGCCACGTTTATGCGCTTATTATCTGGTAAATGCCAAAAGCGGCGCCAAGCCTGCTGATCCGGTGGCTCGCTTCCATCTCGGCAATGGGGCACGGCTGGAGCGCGTCAACTGGATGGCAGATAGTTCCGACCATGGCCTGCTGCAGTCCGCAGGACTCATGGTTAACTATGTTTACGATAAACAGACCCTCGCACGGAATCATGAAGCGTATGAACATCAGAACAAGGTGATTTTTTCTTCAGGGATTCAGCAGTTGTTGAGCTAGCTTCTTACGCTGGGTTCAAAAACATCTACAGCGGCAGGTCATGCATCGGCTTTAATTGCGGGTCAAAAACCCTTCGTGATATAAACCGGCAATGCCACCCGATCAAATAGATCAAAGCGCCCCGGGGCAACTGAGCACTCATATTATGCAGACTTCCAGCACTTCAACTTGCATCCGCACCTGCCTGCTTGCTGTAGCATTGCTTGGCAGCACCTTCAGCTGCGCCGCTTCTGAAGATGAAGTGCGTGCTGCAGCCCAAGCATGGGTTGAAGGTATCGGCAAGGGTGACGCCGATTACATGGTGTCGCTGTACGACAAGGACGCTATTCTGCATGGTACGGTTTCACCTGTGCTGCGTCAGGGTGCTGAACTGATACGCGAATATTTTGCAGCCACAGTCGCCAACCCTCCTACCATGGCGTTTGTCGAGCCGATGCATATCCGTGTGTTTGGTGACACGGCGGTCAACACCGGAAATTATGTAACGCGGTTTGGTACGAATGATCCGCTCACACTGCGCTATAGTTTTGTGTATCGCAAGGTCGGCGACAAGTGGCTGATCGTAGATCATCATTCTTCGCGTATGCCTGAGTGACAAGCCCCGTTGCGCTGCAGTTTGTCGGTCTGTTAGCTAGCGTTGCTGGCGCAAACTTTTATTCATCTTTAAACCTGACCAATACGAGGCGAACCAAATGAAAAAGTTATTGGTCCTCGCGCTCTTGGGACTGCGCAGTTTGCATGCTTTTGTACAAGGGCCATTGCCCGTCGTGGTACTGGCAGGACGGGACAAACCACCAGAATGTGACACCGGGGGCAGAGCACCACCAAAATGCAGCAACTCCGAATAATTGCGGCATCCTGGCGGCAGCCTATCCCTGATTTACGCTGACGCAGATTTAGAGGAAGGAAAATATGCACAATGTTAGTTGGTATTCAAGATTTGCAAAGGGAGCGGCGCATTTTTGCGGACGCCCACTGGTTTTTGCGCTCGCGGTTGCTGCGATTGCTACCTGGATCATCACGGGTCCCATCTTTGGCTTTAGTGATACCTGGCAGTTGGTTATCAACACGGCAACAACCATCATCACCTTTCTTATGGTGTTCCTGATCCAGAACACCCAGAACCGCGACACTCAGGCAATTCATGTAAAACTTGATGAGCTGATCCGCGCCACCCACGGGGCGCATAACGTTTTGCTCGACCTTGAAGAGCTTGAAGAAGACAACCTCCATGAGTTCAAACTCAAGTATGAAGCGCTGGCAAGTGCTGCGCGTGCCGGTCTCGTTCGCGGCGATCTGGACACAGGAACTCCTGAGCCCTGAAATAAAAGGCGCAGTTTCCACGCGTAGCCAACGCAAATTCTGCTGCATAAAAAAGGGCTCCGAAGAGCCCTTTTTGTGTTGCGATCCAGCTAAGTTCTAAAGTACTGCTTTGACAATCGCCTTGAACTCATCATCGGTGATAATGGTTTTTTTCTTGATGCCGAGTTCCTTCACCTTCAGCAGAATCTCCGACACCTTGTCATCAGCCGTGTCGTTGATGCCCATCTGTTCGAGACTAAAAGTTACTGAACGCTTGCCACTTTTCTTGCCGAGTACGATGTCGCCAGTACGGCCGGTCAGAGCAGGATGAGTACCGAACATTGCGAGCGGCTCCTTGATCACAAGATCGACACCGATGCCGGATTCGCGCGTGAAGTTGCGTGAACCACCAACGGGTTTGTTCACTGCGATCGGAATGTTGCTCATCTTTGATACCAGTGCAAACAGCTCAGGGAATTTTTTCATGTTGTAGTTCATCGGAATGCCGTAGAGCACTTCGAGCGCCAGCACGAGTTCTTCCATCGCAGCGTTGCCTGTGCGCTCACCGAGGCCGTTCACACAACTGTGTACTACCGTGGCACCCGCTTCAACTGCGGCGAGCTCAGTCGCAACACCCATACCAAAATCGTTGTGGGTATGAATTTCTACTGGCAGGCCGGTGAGCTTGCGTACCAGCCGCACCATGTACTTGATGGCTTCGGGCAGTGCACAGCCCATGGTGTCAACCACACCGACAGAATCAGGTGGTGATTCATTCATGATGGCATCAAGCAAGTTGACGAGATCCTCTTCACGCGCACGTGTGGTGTCGTAAGGG
>CAIYIP010000409.1 GCA_903926285.1 uncultured Gammaproteobacteria bacterium | reverse complement strand
GAATGCCAAGGCCAGGGCTACTGTTGAACAAGCAGAAGCACTGGCTAAAGCTAGGTCCAGAAAGGCGGCAGCGCGTGCCAAAGCCAAGGTTAAAAAGCTCGAAACTTTAGCATTAGCCAAAGCCAGACTGGGTGTTAAGAAAGCAGCAATGAAAGCAAAGTTGGCAGCAAAAAGGGCAGCAGTATTCGCCATGAAGACGGCCAATAAAATAGTAGTAACAGCAAAAACTAAAGTTAATAAAGCCGGAGGAGATATACCCACTATGAAGAAAGCAGCCAAAGCAGCAAAACCAGCAGCAAAAAAAGCAGCCAAGAAGGCTCCCGCCAAGAAAGTCGTAGCTAAAAAAGCACCTGCCAAGAAAAAAGCAGTAGCTAAAAAAGCACCGGCCAAAAAAGCAGCAGCTAAAAAAGCTCCAGCCAAAAAAGCTCCAGCCACGAAAAAGGCAGCAGCAAAAGCAGCTGGTACAGTAGCAAAAAAAGTAGCTAAAAAAGCACCTGCCAAGAAAAAAGCAGTAGCTAAAAAAGCAGTAGCTAAAAAAGCACCGGCCAAAAAAGCAGCAGCCAAAAAAGCTCCTGCCAAGAAGAAAGCAGTAGCTAAGAAAAAAGCACCTGCGAAGGCCAAGAAGTAGTAGACAGGTACGCCCATATGATCAGGGTTGTGATGACGTAGTTTTAATCACACCTGCTCGGCTTAAAATCCTCCGAAGCCAGCTTCGGGGGATTTTTTTTTGGTGAAGTTATTTCAGGTTCAATAGAAGCGTAGGAATATGACGATTATCCTGGCCTTAGATACATCAACTGAAGCTTGCTCATGTGCTGTATCTATAAATGGCGTTATTGATGAAGATTTTGCAATCTGTCCCAGGCAGCATGCACAAAAAATTCTGCCAATGATCCATTCCCTTCTCGCAAAGCACTCGGTCAGCTTTTCCCAAATTGATGCAATTTCGTTCGGTAGAGGACCTGGTTCTTTTACTGGCTTGCGCATTGCTGCCGGTGTAACCCAGGGCATAGCGTTTGCAGCGGAGCTCCCTGTAATCCCGGTTTCAACCTTGGCCGCGATAGCACTGGATGTGCAAAAGTTGATGCCTGCTCCTTATGTATTAAGTTGTCTTGATGCTCGTATCGACGAGATTTACTGGGCCTTGTTTAGCTTCGAAGAGAATCTGCCAGTTTTGCTGGACCAGGAATTTCTCTGCAAGCCTGAACGGATAAAAACTGAATTCATAGAGAAGTTGGCAACTATGAGCGCTGGTGGAAATGGGCTCCAGTTCAATATGCGTTTCCCCGCCTCAGTCCAGAATAGAATAGCCGTATCCTTGCCGGAGCTCTTGCCGCGGGCTGGACAGATCGCAAAAATAGCCGCGGCCTTATGGGATAAAAAAGTTTTCATAACGGCAGATGAAATCAGCCCGGTATACCTGCGAGAGCAGGTCACGCGGCAATAGCAGGTAACTATGGATTTTGACTTATTTCGTTCAACGATATTGGCTCTCATTCAGGGCCTTACAGAATTTCTGCCCATCTCCAGTTCAGCGCACCTGATACTTCCATCTGAATTATTCGGTTGGGATGATCAAGGCCTTGGCTTTGATATGGCATTGCATCTGGGAACACTCACAGCTGTCATTCTCTATTTCCGCAAGGACCTATGGGCCGTGGCCATAGCCATGAAAACGCAAGTATTCAAAGGTGAAGTTTCTGACAATAGCCGGCTTGGCTGGAACATCGTTATTGCAACTTTTCCGGTACTGATTGCAGGGTTTTTAATCAAGGATTATGCGGAAACCGAATTACGCGACATCAATGTCATAACGGCGACCACCCTGATTTTTGGTTTGTTGCTGGGTATTGCTGACAGGTTTGCGCCGCAAACACGTGCTCTAGCGCAGCTGACCTGGAAAACGAGCTTGCTGATAGGCCTGGCGCAAATGTTTGCCGTGATTCCTGGTACTTCCAGATCTGGCGTTACTATGACCGCTGCCCTGTTTTGCGGACTGAAACGAGAGACTTCTGCACGATTTTCATTTCTATTATCCGTACCCACGATAGCAGCAGCAGGATTACTGAAGTTTATCGACTTGCTGTCGACTCCGGATATCAACTGGAATGAGCTGGTTTATGCCACTGTTGTCGCGGCTATTACGGCCTTTTTCTGCATTCATTATTTTTTGAAATTAATTGCCAGCTTCAGCTTTATGCCTTTTGTTGTATATCGCTTGTTGCTGGGATGCTTCCTGTTATTCTTTTTTATACTCTGAAACCGCAACTATCTAACCACGTGAGCTATACCTGTATCAGGCTTGCATTGGAGAAAGGGAATGCTCTTCAGTCTGGTCATATTTCAATATTGTTTCTGCCGCATTCATGACACGGACTATTCAGTCACTCACAAAAGGGGAAGCACAAGATATGTATATCAAGGACAGCACGAGTCCGGATCCCGACAAAATAATCCTGCAAGTAGAACAGCCGGTCCTTGATGATCTGAATTACCGTTTGCGACATACACGCTGGCCGGATGAAATTGCCAACTCCGAGTGGAGCTATGGTACCAGCCGCGCTTATCTCCAGGAGTTGATTGGGTATTGGGCAAACGATTTTGACTGGCGTACCCAGGAACAATGGCTGAACAGTTTCAACCACTACAAAAGCAGCATCAATGGTCTTGGCATTCACTACATCCATCAACGCAGCCAGGCCCGGGATGCCATTCCGATTCTGGTGCTGCATGGCTGGCCTGGAAGTTTTGTACAGATGCTCAAGTTGCTGCCACTGCTCACTGATCCTGCTGCGCACGGCATGCCCGATGTCCCGGCATTTCATGTCGTGATAGCTTCGCTTCCGGGTTTCGGCTTCTCCGATGCTACAACTACGTCAGGTTTGGCCATGGAAGGAATCGCCGACATCATGGCAACCTTGATGCATGAGGTATTGGGTTACGAAAAATATGCTGTGCGTGGAAGTGATCTTGGTGGTACCACGATTGATCAGATGGCGCGGAGATACCCACAACAACTGATTGGGGCGCATCTTACACAGCTTATTGTTGCAGGACCTGTAGTGCCGCCTGACAACGCAACACAAGCCGAGCGCGAGTTTCTGACTGCCTCTGGCGTTATCGGTAACACGGAACTCTCCTACGCGCGCCAACATTCTTCGAAGCCCCAGACTCTTGCCTATGGCCTCAATGATTCACCTGCAGGTTTGGCGGCGTGGATTGTCGAGAAATATCACAAATGGGGTGATACCGGCGGCAAAATTGAAAACCGGTTCAGCAAGGATTTTTTATTGACGACACTGACGCTCTACTGGGTGGCAGAAACCATCAGTCCTTCTATTCGCACTTATTACGAGATGGTACGCAACAGGGGCAACACCGATCGCATCAGCGTGCCGACAGGTTTTCTGATGAGTATGAACGACATGTTTCCACCCGCACCACGCGAATGGGCAGAGCGTTCTCATAATGTCGTCCACTACTCCATGGCTACCACGGGTGGCCATTTTCTGGAGTGGGAGGAGCCCGAACTTGTTGCCAGGGATTTGCAGACCTTTTTTGCTGGATTATAGACAGGGAGATAACGCATGACGTTAGAGGAAGCACAAAGTGCAGAACTGGCCTGCAGCAAACTGTGCAACCAGTTTGCAGTATTCAACGATGCTGGCCGCCATGAAGAGCTGGTCGCCTTGTTCACTGAAGATGGGCGGTATGCCCGACCTACTGATCCGGATAATTTTGTCAGTGGTAAAGCGGCAATACTGGCAGCGTTCAAATCCCGTCCGCAAGACAAGATCACAACGCATCTCATCACGAACATCGTTGTTGAGATAACCTCAACTAAAATTGCAAAAGGCATTAGTTATGTCACGCTCTTCAGCGGTAGTACGAATAGTCCGGCTGATAAATTCGGCTTTAAAGCAAATCCAGTCGTACTGATCGGCGAGTACCACGATGAGTTTGTGTTGACAAAAGCAGGTTGGCGTTTCAGCCAGCGCGGTGGCCGGCTGATATTTACGATGTGAGCTTGACGCGTACCGCTGCATTGCGGAGCGAAGAGTTACCGCTGCTGCTTTGACTAGCACTCCGTCATCTGAACAGTTTCTTGCTGGCCAATGCAGCACCAGCAGCCAGGGTTTCCAACTTCTTCCAGACTATCTTGCTGTCCACCTTGCCGACTCCAGCAAAAGTGGCAAAGCCACAATCGGTCCCTGCCAGCACACGTTCGCGGCCGACAATATTGGCATATTGGCAAATACGCTGGCTCACAAGTTCGGGATGTTCGACATAATTGGAAGTTGAATCGACAACGCCTGGTACCAGGATTTTGTTTTCAGGAATATTGGCCTGCTGCCAAACTTCCCACTCATGCGCGTGACGCGGGTTGGACGCCTCAAAGAGTATCGCCGACGGTTTTGCGCTCAGGATGATGTCCATGATTTTGATTAGGTCGATGTCATGGGTATGTGGGCCTTCATAATTACCCCAGCAGACATGCATGCGGATTTTGTCAGCGGGTATGTTAGTCAAGGCTGCGTTAAGGGCTTCAACCTGGCGTATGGCCTGGGCAAGAAATTCCTTCTCGGTGAGATCCTGAAAGCCGGTATGGCGTGCCATCGCAAGGTCGGGACAATCCACCTGCAAAATAAACCCTGCGTCGACAATAGCCTCGTATTCACCCTGCATGGCGGTGGCTATGGCTTCAAGGTAATCAGTCTGGGAGGCGTAGTATTCATTAGGCTGGAAGGCTGAAACCACGCCAGGTGATGCCGCGTTGATAAACCCATCGCTGACAGTGGTTCCTGCCAGTGCTGATCCGAAGTTTAGAAGGTCAAATTCCAGCGGCTTGGTTGTCAGCACTTTGATCGGCCCGGTACAGCAAAGCCGTTTGAAGTTTTGCTTACCTGCACTTAGCGCCATTTTTTCCATATATTCAGGATAAGGCTGCAGATCCAATGCTGGTTTACGTGGCCGGTTGCCGGAAAAGCCTGACAGCCTGTCCTTGATGTAGGTGGCGTAGCCGATCTTGCTCAGTTCGCCATCACTGACGATGTCGATACCAGCAGCAATCTGCTGATCAACCGCAGCTCTTACCGCAGCTTGAAGAACACTTTCAAACTGCGCATCGTCAACAATTTCTCCTCGTTCGCGTCTCAACAGCAGGTCGGCTACATCGGCAGGGCGGGGCAGACTGCCAACGTGTGTAGTCAGAATACGATCAGTACTTGTTTTCATGAATGAGTGGAATCCGTTCAGATTGGTTAGTAATTTGGTTAGCAGTTTAATTAACGGCTTAATTAGCGATAGTTAAGTTCGATTTTTATGCCGTTTGGGTCGAATAAAAATAACTGGATTAGGCGCACAGCAGAAACATCATTCTGCTGGAATGGCACATTAATCGAAGTAAGTTTTTCAATCATCTGACCGGCGTCAAAGCCATTAAAAGCAATATGGTCGAAGGCGCCTGTGCCTGCCCCACGGCTCGTGACAGGAATTCCCTGTTTATGTGAATGTGCTGTGTATGTTCCCCACTCTGCTATATGAATAACAGGCGTCTCATCCAGATATAGCCAGTAGCCTGGAAAGCCCAGATCGGCACGAAAGCCAACTGTCAGCCCGATAACATCCTGGTAAAAAGTTTTGGTGAGTTCGATATCATCGGTCAGCACCAGATAGTGTTCCATTTTTAACAGGGGCATAATTTTGGCTCGAAAATAAAGTCGCAAGCATAGGTTGGGCAGCTTACAAATTCAATGCGGAAGCAGTATGGATACCCCTCATGACTACTTACATTCAGGCCATAAGACTCGCGCTTCATGCACAGGGTCTCGACAAGGCACTACCTTTTGGCAGAGGGCAGGCGAAAAGCATTGGCATAAGCCCGAGCATAAGTTGATGCAATATGCTCTCGATCGTATCCGCGCTGAGGGGTCCTTGCAGGCCAAGGACTTTGAGAAGGGTCAGATGCGTAACCCGGACGGCTGGTAGTAGTGGATGCCAAGTAACTGTAAAAACTTTTTATTCAGGGTCAGCTTGTTGTAAGCCATCGCAGTGGTTTTCAGAAAATCTACGATCTACCCGAAAGAGTATTGCCAGCGAATATTGATATTTCAGTGCCGACTCCGGAAGAGTTCAGGCGCTTTCTGACCTTGTGCCATATCCGAGCTCATGGAGTTGTGAATGAGCCTGAGACAAGTTACCTGCGCAAAGGCCTAAAAAAGCGCTTTCAGTTACGCTGCCCCATATGGCAGAAGCCGGCGAACTGGTCGCTGTGACTTATTCCGGTGCTGTAGCGAAAGCCGTAACTACGCCGGCCTTGCTGGAACAAACGGCGAAAATTTGTCTGTCCAGCCAAATACGTCTGCTGGCTGCGAGACTTGTCTTGCTCGCAACATTTAATAACTGTCAGACGGTCAGTGTGGGAAAGTGTGACATCAACAAATTCAAAAATATTCTGCAGCAATCCCTGCTCGAATTATCGATATGGCTGGTCAAGCGCTTAAAGCAAGAATAAATAGCCCGGCAGTACTGGACTGAAACAGCTGGTAATCATATTCTGCCTGCTTCTCATCCTGGGATTTCCTGATGGCTACCGACAGAAATATTACCTTCCGCTTGCCTAAATTCCACACAACACACTTGTTGCCAGCAACTGCAGCCTCCCTACTGGTGGTCATGACTATGCCTGCAATCGGCATTGCACAGGATGTAGATGGAGAAGCGCTCATTGGTAGTATCGAACTATCGGGCGGGTTCCTGCCCGACCCCTACGTAGTCGATGTGGTTCCCGGTGGAGAAACAGCGGTAGCTGATCTAGGTGCGGGTTGCAGTGGTTATATCTACAACGCTGGTCCGGATTTTGAACTCGTGCTGGATTCAGCTGAATCGCAGCTTGGCATATTTGTCTCGGGCGACATGGATACTACCCTTGTCATCAACGATCCGAATGGCAAGTGGCATTGCAGTGATGACAACAGTGATGCCGGCGATGCTAATCCTGGTGTCATGCTCAAAAAACCAACGAACGGGATTTACGATATCTGGATCGGCACATACGGCGAAGTAGAAGTTGGTGCACAGGCCAAACTGGTTATAACCGAAAGCCGCAGTTCAGAGTGGGCCAGTCTTGATCTGAATACCAGCAGTCCCCTTTCAACAGTTGCAGGCACTGGTGGCATCGACTTTGGTGATGACCTTAGTACCTGGGCTAACGACGGTGAATGTGATGACTCCCGTTTCGCAGGAGAGGGCATGGCCAATTCGGTAGTTGATTCCGATCTTTATCATGATGCTACGGATTGCAGTACCTTGTATGTAGCAGGCGGCGTCACGTTCACAGAGAGCTCGGTGAGCACGAGCACCGGGTCGGAAAGCGGTCCGACCAGAGGTAGCCTCGATGCTTCCGATCCCACACTGTCCGGTTATGGTTATGCCGATACCTATACTTTTGATGGCTCAGCGGGTGCAACTGCTGTAATTGATTTAAGGTCTGCAAATTTCGATACCTATCTGCAGGTACGTTCTCCCTCTGGAGAACTATTTACCAACGATGATTACGAGGGCAGCTACGAGCGGTCGTTGCTGTCGCTGAATTTGGACGAGAGCGGCGAATACACTGTTGAAGTCAGCAGTTATGAAAGTGACGCAACCGGTGATTACACTCTGGAAATGACCAGTGCAATTGCTTCGGATACAGCCGCCAACCTCAATCTCTCGGGCGCACTCACCTCTGACGATGCAACTTACAGCGATGGTGAATATCACGATTCTTATACCTTCCAGGGTACTCCGGGCCAAACCGTAACCATAGATCTTTCGTCTCCAGCCTTCGATACTTATTTGATCCTCGAAAACCCGAATGGCGAAACTGAGGTGAACGATGACGCAGATGATGCAGATGATGGTACAGGCCATAGCCAGATCGTCACCCAGCTCTCCGAACTCGGCACTTATACTGTTCACGTAACATCTTACGGAGCTGCTGAAATAGGCAGCTATGATCTCGCAGTCAATCAGTCTTCAGGTGGAAGTGCGGCGCAGCAAAGTAATGGTGGACGTGATTCGGTAGCGCTGGCTCTAGGCGAATCCACCCGAGGCGCCCTGGAGGCCAGTGACCAACTTTCTGAAGACGGCAAGTTTGAAGATGTGTACGTATTCAGCGGTAACGCGGGTGATACTGTTCTCGTGGATTTGCGCTCAGGCGCGTTCGATACCTATCTGTCGATGATTACGCCGAGTGGCCAGGCAATCGACAACGATGATTTTGACGGTCGGACCGACAGGTCTGTCATTGAAGTAACGTTGCAGGAAACTGGACGTTATCGCATTCGGGCGACTACTTATGCTCGTTATGCGACGGGAGAATACGCGCTGTCGTTGAGCCAGGGCGACAGTGGCAGCATAATAGTGACGGCTCCGATCAACACAGGTTCATCGCAGATCTACGGCTTATTTGCTGGCATGGCTGACTATCCTGGTGACGATAACGATCTGGATCTGACTGACCAGGATGCCCTGCGTGCGAGAGATGCGCTTATCGGTGGTGCTGGCATGAATCCCGAAAATGCCTACACATTCCTCAACGCAGATGCCACCAACGCCAACTTCCGCAATGCTTTGTCGACGATTGGCAACGATATCGACGAGGATGACATGCTGGTAATTTTCTATTCTGGCCATGGCAGCCGGTATGAGCGATCTGATGGTCCCAATTCATCTGATCCAGATGGCATGGATGAGTCGATTGAATTGTATGATGGTGCTCTGCTCGATGATGAATTGGGAGCGCTGCTCGATAGTGTTCACGCAGGAACAGTATTGCTGGTATTTGATTCGTGCTTCAGTGGCGGTTTTGCGAAAGATGTTGTGTCAGCGCCCGGAAGAATGGGGCTCTTTTCTTCAGAAGAAGATGTGACCTCGCAAGTTGCTTTCAAATTCCAGGCAGGCGGTTATTTGGCAGCTTTCTTTGATGAGGCAATACGCGGACATTATGCAGACCAGGATCAAAACAGTGAAGTGACTGCCATAGAATTGAGCCAATACCTGCATGATCGTTATCGGGACGATGTGAAAGCATTCAGTGCAGAAACCTATGTCACAACCGGTGGCCCGCAATCCAGCTACCAGCATCTGGTAGTGGATAGAGGTGGCGTCGGAGCCTATAACGTGTTGTTCAGAAATAACAATTAGATATGCAAAACTTGCCTGTTCCTCGAGCAGGCAAGTTACTTCCAAAGTAGCGTATTGCTTTCAGGCTCATGCAACTTCTTGCTGAATTACCTGGCAGACACACTTCAGCTTGCAGGTTACAAGCACAGCAACACCCTGTTGCCTTTATTCAAGGCATGGCAGGATTTGTTGGCAATTCTGCATCTGCGTTCATGCCCCCTGTGTTTGGTTTCAGGAAAACTGAAAATCCTCGCATTTTTTGTATGCTTGACCAAGTATTCAGGAAAATTACGCCACTACGAGAAGCCTTTATTTCCAGCGGCTGCGAGATCTTGTTGGTATTGACAGGCGCCGATCTAGCAATTCTCGGTAATATCAAACTCCGCGCCGCAGCCAGGAATTTTGCCGGCAATAACAGGGTTTACGCTCAGTTAACTTTTGGCAAAGGTATTGTGTCTGCCATCGATGCCAAAGCCAATAAAGTAAAACAAAGAATCTAGAAGGCTTGTTGTTTTGCGCCAAGGCTGTCGGTGAGCGCATGTCGTACGGAAGCACGGGTAGTATGATTACTTAGGTGCTGATTGTTGGTCCAACAGCAGCTCCATCTCGTCCATTATCGCGTTCATCCTAGCAACGACGGACTGATAGGGTCCTGG
>CAIYIP010000408.1 GCA_903926285.1 uncultured Gammaproteobacteria bacterium | reverse complement strand
TTCCAATAACCCTGAAGAGGCCGACATCGCCGACAGCTGCATTCACCGCACAGATCCAGAGCCCTTCAGCTTTGCTACGGAAATTGCGGCAAGTCCCTGATACAGCGGCAAGCATCTTCTGCATATCGCCATACAAGTCGTTGATCCGGAAAATATTGAACACAAAAACAGTAATCTGGTATTTCTGACTGATGTGTCAGGTTCGATGGACAGCGAAGATAAACCGGGTCTTTTGAAAACCTCGCTCAAGATGTTGAGCAGGCAGCTCAGTGCTGACGATTCCATTTCCCTCGTAGCTTATGCGGGTGCTGCTGGCGTTGTGCTTGAAGCAACAGCGGGCAACCAAACTGCCGAGATTTCGCGCGCGCTGGATCGGTTGTCTGCAGGCGGTAGTACCAATGGCGCGGCGGTCGAGCCAGAAATCCTGATTATAGGCTACGGTGTCGATTACCAGCGTGTCGCCTTCCCACCAGCCGATGGAGTGGCCGTAGTTGCCGGGCTCGAGATCAAGCGGGTGGGCGCAGATGGGCTCCCGCACAAAAGGTTCAGGGCACGCATTATCTCAGGGAGCTATCGGACTGCTGCGATCCACTGTCGAACCTTCCTGGCCCACCATCAGTTCGTGGGCATAGTTGGCTTGCTGGCAGACGTATTCGAACAATTCGACACCTTTGTTCCAGCGGAGGTTGAAGCCGCCTTCCCAGTCTGCGGTATAGGCGCCTGGATCGTCCACGGTTACCCGATACTGGATGGAGGCATCGTTAAGGCGGGTGAAGCGTTCGATAGTATGTAGTTGTTCGGTATGCGGCAGACCTCTGCGTTCAAGCCAGAAGTCTTCATTAAAGCCTACAGAATCGACTACCAAGGTGTCGCCGTCCCACGAGCCGACGGAGTGACCATAATTGCTGGGTTCAATATCTGCTGGGTGGGAACGTCCATCCATGTAAACAGTACGGTAGGTATGCGGGCCACCGATATCAAATATATAGAGCCGCTCAAGTTGGGGCATTTCAACAAATTCAACACCATAAGGTGTTAAAAACTGTCGAGCTACCCCGGAAGCCTTGCAGCGCGCATGGGGTTCCAGTTCATGGATCTGGCGTGCGTCGTACAGGGATTTGGCCCAGGGTTTGAACGGAACAGTTTCTACGGGAGCAATGGGATCCTGGGTGCTGAAAACAGGCGTCCAGACCCCTTTGTCCTGCGGCGTGGCCCCTTGCAGCAATACCCGGCCCTGTGCGTTTACGGGCGCAGGACCCGGGGGCGGTGCATTGGCTGCAGGTGGTTGTGCCAGCACATTGGCACAAAATACTACAGCTGATGTCAGCCCGGTTATTGCGGCGAGGGTGCGTCGCATTTATTCGGCGCTCTGATTACGGCTGGAAGAAGCATCCAGAGTCTGTCCTGGGCGACCACCGGTTTCACTCAAGGTGACGCTGCGAGCGTTAACGCGTGAGCTGCCATTTCGTGCCAGGAAACCGTCAACTGAAATTTCAGAGCCGATTGCCAAGGTGTCACGGCGCCAGCCGCCACGTTGCAGGCCATGGGGGGGGCCTAATTCTGCGCCCCAGTTGGTTACTTCACCGGTAGCTGGATCTTTCACGTTCAGGTAAATCCATACGTGTGGGTTGGTCCACTCCACTTTGGTGACAATCCCTTTCAGGCTCTGGGGTTTGCTGTCATCAAATTCTGCGGTGAATGAATGATGGGCATAAGCACCACCGGCCAGTAAAAACATTCCAGCGGCTAGCAACTGCGTAAAGACTTTGGTCTTCATTTCATTTCTCCTCTATAACAAGTGTTCACTGCCGGTTGTTCTGGCAAAAATGAACGGGAAGTTCCTCACCACCCACCCATTGCATGGTCCAGCTTGCGGACCACGCCCTGGTATAGGCGCCGGGATCGTTAATAG
>CAIYIP010000407.1 GCA_903926285.1 uncultured Gammaproteobacteria bacterium | reverse complement strand
CAACGAACGCCTGTTACGTGTGCTACTGCGAGCCGCTTTTAAGTGGGGCTTGCTATTGCCATCGGCGGCCCGAAGGATAGCCTTGAGCATGGCCTGTGTCCATTTGCAAAAATTATGGTGTGGCTGAAAGTAGCGCCTAGTGAAGTCCCGCAGGCTGTTTGGCTGTTTTTGCAATATTCAGACTTCTACCAACTGCCACCACCACACACACCGCCACCGCAAATGCCACGGTTCTGCCATCAACAATTTCGCCAAGCAACAATGCGGATGCCGCCAGTGTAAAGAAAGGCTGCAGCAATTGAGTTTGGCCAACCCTCGCAATACCACCCAGCGCAAGTCCCTTGTACCAGGGCAAAAAACCGAGAAACTGGCTGATCACACTGACATAAATAAAACTGAGCCAAATGCCGGGTGCAAAGTTAAAGGTGACCGGGGCATACATGACGGCTGGTACTGCCACAAAAGGTGCCGCCATGACCAGTGCCCAGGAAATGACCTGCAGGCCACCGAGGGCTTGCGAAAGCCGTGCTCCGAGCGCATAACAGCTCGAGGCACATATCACCGCAAGTAACAGGGCGGCATCTGCCAACTGCAAGGCACCGCCGCCCTGCAACAGCGAGAACGCAATAACCAGAGTGCTGCCCAGCACGGCCATCAACCAGAATGCCGACGAAGGTCTCTCGTGCGAAAACACAAAACCGGCAGCGGCCGTTGCGAGTGGCAAGATGCCGAGCAGTACCCCACCGTGAGCCGCCTCGACATGGCGCATCGCATACGCAGTGAGCAGCGGAAATCCGACCACTACTCCAAGGGCAATAACGGCAAGCACCTTGAACTCCTGCTTCGTTGGCACGCGATGTTTACCCAGGTACAAATAAAACCCGGCACATAGGGCAGCAACAACTGCGCGGCCCATGCCGACAAATACCGGGTCGAGTACAGTCACTGCCAGGCGTGTCAGGGGTAGTGTAAGACTGAAGGCTGCAACACCGAGCAGGCCATACAACATGCCGCTGGTTTCAGCCGTAAAAGTGCTAGTGCTTGTCATTGATAATCAGGAGAAGTGCAAGAGTGCCGGCACAACGGCGCGTAGACTGCGGCACTATTTATGCGGGTACCATTTATTCCGGCAGGATTGATGTTGCGGTCGACTAACATGTTACGAATTATTTACTACCTGCTATAGCCGACCTGGCTTGCTTGTAAAAATACAGACGTGATACCGCCGGAAGCACGCTGATGCGCGCCCCCGGCGGTCATCGATTACAGGTCGCCCGTTTTGCGCGGCGCAGTCTCCTTCAGGAACAAAGCTATAACAAAACCAACAACCAGGCTGGCGATAGCAAAGGTAAATACGTTCTGGATTCCGCTTGAGCCCGCGATGCGGCCAGCAATGACCGGTGCCACGCCACCACCGAACACTTCACCAGCGCCGATCACGAGACCGGCCACCGAAGCCACCATGCCAACTGGAGCTGCTTCGGCGGCAACTGGACCGGCGAGAACGGCCAGCGCGGCAAAGTTGAACATCGATGCGAAGAACAGCAGCACGAACAGGATCACCAGGCTGTCTGCCCCTTGCAGGGTAAACAGATACAGGAACACCGCAGCCAGAATGTACGAGGCCAGCGTGGCTATTTTGCGGCCGATAATGTCGGAAATAGCCGGCAACGCAAACTGGCCCAGACAACCGCCAAAACCGATGGCAGAGAACACAAAGCCCATATCGGTGGTCGACAACTGCAGGAAGCCCAGCAGATAGTCCGGCATCATCGCAGCCAGTACAAAGATGCCACCCATCGCACACATTAGCGTCAACATCGCCAACGCTACATTACGATGCTGGAACAATTGCACGAACGAAGGACGTGCTGCGCGTTGACCACCGCTTGCCGCCATCTGTGCGAGAGGCTCACGCACAATGAAGAACATCGCAGCGGCAATGACCAGGCCGGGAATACCGACGATCATGAACACATTGCGCCAGGTGGTAAAGCCCAGCAGCTGTGTGGCGATAATCGGTCCAATCGCTAGGCCAAATAAAGAAATCATGCACTGGAAGATACCGTTGTTAAGTCCACGCCGCTTCGGATGGGAAGCTTCCACCGCCACCGCGACACCCGTGGATGCAACAGGACCTTCGGCAATACCCATCACCGCACGAATCATGAGCAGTCCGATAAGACCATTCACCATGCCCGTGAAAGCAGACATCAGCGAGAACAGGATAACTGCAGGGATCAGGACCTTACGGCGTCCCAGATGATCCGACAAAAAACCCATGGCGAAGGCCGAAAGCCCCCAGGCGACGGCCAGAATACCAACCGCGTTGCCAAGATCCTCAATGGTAAATCCAAGCTCCGCCGCCATGGGCGCCCAGAGCGTCGGCAGAATGAAGCGATCAAGTCCCACCAGGCCAAATGCCAGGCTGAGTATCAGGATGATCTTCCACTCGTAGTTCGTATCCCAGTTCTTGTAGCGATCGTTTGGCTGCATGCCTTCCCCCTTGTTGGTACGTTGTTGTTGTGGGTGTTGTTATTGTTGATGCGCCGAAATCATACTGGAGCAATCGAGCGCCAAAGTAATTGACGAGCTGCGGCTTGGCAACACTTAACTGGAAAAAAGCTTCATGTCCCGTCTTTGGCACTTACCCTGCCTGCAGGTAGAATGCCTCGACCACTGGAAACTTTCAGATTGCAGGAAAGCCTATGCCCATCACCATCCCCGCATTACCCGGCATCAAGCGTATCGCTACCGAAGAGGCCTGGGCGCCCACCACGATGCTCGATGCCTGGCGCCAGCTGCTGCAGAAAAAATCGTTTAACGACCCCGGTTTCCAAAGCATGTGGGGCTTTTTCCTGAACCAGAACGCCGGTTATACCAACGGCATCATCGACCGGCTGCAGAATCTTGGCGCGGGTCGTATTGCCGATATGGACAGCGCCGGTATCGACATGCAATTGCTGTTATTGACTGCCCCGGGGGTGCAGGTTTTTGACCGCGATGACGCACTCGCTGTCGCAAGGGCCAGCAATGATGAAGTCAGCGCAGCCTGTCGCAAGTACCCAAGCCGTTTCGCTGCACTGGCCGCCATTCCACCGCAAGATCCCAAGGCTGCTGCCATCGAGATGGAACGTGCCATCAAACAGCTCGGGCT
>CAIYIP010000406.1 GCA_903926285.1 uncultured Gammaproteobacteria bacterium | reverse complement strand
GCTTTGAGAATTAACAGCTTCAATCATTAACCTCTTATCTGCGCACACAATCTAAGGCTACCTGCCAGATGGCAGGCCAGGAGGGAATCGAACCCCCAACCTGCGGTTTTGGAGACCGCCGCTCTGCCAATTGAGCTACTGGCCTGTGGCATTCCAGTCTTCTGCACATCATCAAAACTTGTCTGAAACGTAATCAATAACAGAATGACCGAGAAAATTTAGCCGAGGTCCCGGATTGAGGCCTCGGCTTTCAGACATTCCTGCGTGCTTACTCGAGGATCTTCGCTACGACGCCAGCACCTACCGTCCTGCCACCCTCGCGGATTGCAAAACGCAGACCTTCATCCATCGCGATCGGCGCGATCAGCTCCACAACCATCTTGATATTGTCACCAGGCATCACCATTTCAACACCTTCTGGCAAGGTCACAGCGCCGGTCACATCAGTCGTACGGAAGTAGAACTGGGGACGGTAGCCCTTGAAAAACGGCGTATGACGACCACCCTCTTCCTTGCTCAGGATATACACTTCGGACTCAAACTTGGTGTGCGGCTTGATCGAGCCCGGCTTCGCCAATACCTGACCACGCTGCACTTCCTCACGCTTGGTACCGCGCAGCAGCACACCTACGTTTTCGCCAGCACGACCCTCATCCAACAACTTGCGGAACATCTCAACACCGGTGCAGGTGCTTTTGACGGTCGGCACCAGACCAATTATCTCGATCTCTTCTCCTATCCTCACAATGCCACGCTCAATACGGCCGGTTACTACCGTACCGCGACCTGAAATGGAGAACACGTCCTCAATCGGCAGCAGAAAGGGCTTTTCAATATCACGGATGGGGTCCGGGATGTAGGAATCCAGGGTTTCCACCAGCTTCTTGACTGCAGTGGTGCCCATGCCATTGTCATCCTTGCCTTCCAGCGCCATCAGCGCAGAACCAATGATGATCGGGGTATCGTCACCCGGAAATTCGTACATAGCCAGCAATTCGCGGATTTCCATCTCAACCAGCTCCAGCAGCTCAGCGTCATCCACCATGTCGGCCTTGTTCATGAAGACCACAATGTAGGGAACGCCTACCTGGCGCGACAGCAGGATGTGCTCGCGAGTCTGCGGCATCGGGCCGTCAGCTGCCGAACACACCAAAATCGCGCCATCCATCTGCGCAGCACCAGTGATCATATTCTTCACATAGTCAGCATGGCCGGGACAGTCAACATGAGCATAATGGCGCTTGCCAGAATCGTATTCCACATGCGAGGTCGCAATCGTGATCCCGCGCTCCCGCTCTTCCGGAGCATTGTCAATCTGATCAAATGCCCGGAACGTACCGCCCCAGGTTTCTGAACATACCCGCGTCAATGCAGCTGTCAACGTCGTCTTGCCATGGTCAACGTGGCCTATCGTGCCAACGTTTACGTGTGTCTTCTTACGCTCAAATTTTTCCTTCGCCATCGAATGTCTCCGGTAAGTTTTATCAGGGGTGAGATGCACCCATTAATGTTAAATATTCAAAAGGCAGATAAATGAAATACTTATTTACCTTTGCTGATGATTCCCTCAGCAATGTTGCTTGGTACTTCTTGATATTTGGTAAATTCCATCGTAAAAGTAGCGCGCCCCTGGGATGCTGAGCGCACCACAGTTGAATAACCAAACATCTCTGCAAGCGGCACTTCAGCGGTGATAGTTTTTCCAGACACGCTATCTTCCATACCAAGAACAACTCCACGTCGACGATTCAGGTCTCCCATTATATCGCCCATGTAATCTTCCGGAGTTACAACTTCAACCTTCATAATAGGCTCGAGCAATGCAGGGCTAGCTTCAAGCGCACCTTTTTTCAGAGCCATGGACCCAGCTATCTTGAAAGCCATCTCGTTTGAATCCACGTCATGGTATGAACCATCAAAGATGGTTACCTTCATTGCGAGCAAGGGATATCCAGCTAAACAGCCATTTTTAAGCTGGTCCTGCACACCCTTGTCGACAGCGGATATGAATTCTTTGGGAACTGCGCCACCAACTACTTCATTTACGAATTGATATTCAGAGTCAACTGGAAGAGGCTCCAAGCGCAACCAAACATGGCCATATTGACCACGACCACCTGACTGCTTGACATGCTTACCCTCTACTTCAACCATTTTTCGGATAGTTTCACGATAGGCGACTTGTGGTTTGCCAATGTTCGCTTCAACACCAAACTCTCGACGCATGCGATCGACAATAATATCCAGATGCAACTCGCCCATGCCGCGGATGATGGTTTGTCCCGATTCCTCGTCAGTATGTACTCGGAATGATGGATCCTCTTGAGCCAATCTGCTCAGAGCCACACCCATTTTTTCCTGGTCAACTTTTGTCCTCGGCTCAACAGCGACTGAAATTACTGGCTCCGGGAAATCCATTTTTTCAAGCGTGATCTTGTTATTGATATCGCACAAGGTATCGCCAGTGGTGACATCTTTCAGGCCGATGGCCGCTGCAATATCACCTGCCAGGACCTCCCTGATTTCCTCTCTTGTATTCGCGTGCATCTGCACCATACGACCTACCCGATCCTTACGATCCTTGATCGGGTTGTAAACAGAGTCCCCTGTACAGAGCCTGCCGGAATAGACACGGAAAAATGTCAGCGTCCCCACAAATGGGTCAGTAGCGATTTTGAAGGCCAACGCCGCAAAAGGCTGACTGTCATCTGATGTACGCGTAGCCATGGTAACGCCATCATCCAGAACACCTTCAATTGCCTTTACCTCTGTGGGTGATGGCAAATAGTCCAACACAGCGTCGAGCATCGCTTGCACGCCCTTATTCTTGAAAGCAGAGCCACAAAGCGTCGGCACAATTTCACTCGCTAGCGTACGGATACGCAAACCTTTTTTAATTTCTTCCTCTGTCAGTGTCTCGCCACCAAGGTATTTATCCATCATTTCTTCAGAGGCTTCAGCGGCAGCGGCCACCAGGTTTTCATGCCACTCGTCACACTCCGCCTTCATATCGGCAGGAATTTCCTGGTATTGAAAGGTTACCCCCTGGTCATCCTCGCTCCAGACAATTGTCTTCATTTTTACAAGGTCAATTACGCCCTTGAATAATTCCTCGGATCCGATTGCGAGCTGGATGGGAACGGGGTTGGCGTTAAGACGCTCTTTCATTTGCTTAACAACACGCAGGAAATTAGCACCGGCGCGGTCCATCTTGTTTACGAAAACTATGCGCGGGACTTCGTAACGATTGGCCTGACGCCAAACCGTTTCGGTCTGAGGCTGGACGCCTGAACTGGCACAAAGCACTACACACGCACCATCCAGCACTCGCAAGGAACGCTCTACCTCAATGGTAAAATCCACGTGGCCGGGAGTATCAATGATATTAATGCGATGTTCATCATACTGCTTATTCATTCCCTTCCAGAAACAAGTAGTAGCAGCAGAGGTAATCGTAATTCCCCTCTCCTGCTCCTGCTCCATCCAGTCCATGATTGCAGCGCCATCGTGCACCTCACCTATCTTGTGAGAAACACCAGTATAGAACAGCACCCGCTCAGTCGTTGTAGTCTTACCCGCATCCACATGCGCAACAATACCTATGTTGCGATAGCGATTGATTGGGGTCTTTCTGGCCACTGTATAGATCTCTGTTCAATGCTTTGTTTAAAACTAGAACCGATAATGGGAGAAAGCTCTATTGGCTTCGGCCATGCGGTGCACATCTTCACGTTTTTTCACCGCACTTCCCCGCCCTTGTGATGCATCGAGGATTTCACCAGCAAGTCGCAATGCCATGGATTTTTCACCACGGCCACGCGCATACTCTACCAACCATCGCATTGATAGCGCATTACGACGATCAGGCCTTACTTCAACGGGGACTTGGTAAGTTGCACCACCGACTCGGCGGGATTTTACTTCGACAAGTGGAGCTATATTGTCTAACGCCGCCTCAAATATTTTCAGTGGATCAGCATTGCCGCGCTCAGTAATGGTGCCTAAAGCGCCATAAACAATTTTTTCAGCAACAGACTTCTTGCCATCAACCATCAAATGGTTCATGAACTTGGCAAGGATGACACTTCCGAATTTTGGATCAGGCAAAACTTCGCGGCGCGCCGCAATGCGTCTTCTAGGCATGACTATCTCTCTTCAGGGTAATCCGGAAAATTCACAGATTTGTGAAATCCGACCTTACTTGGTGGTTGGAAATTAAATATTAGGACTTTGGACGCTTAGCTCCATATTTGGAACGGCCTTGACGACGAGCAGAAACCCCAGAAGTATCCAGCGACCCGCGTACTGTGTGGTAACGAACACCAGGCAAATCTTTTACCCTGCCACCTCTGATCAATATCACAGAGTGCTCCTGCAGGTTATGACCTTCACCACCGATGTATGAAGTAACTTCATAACCACTGGTCAACCGCACACGACACACTTTGCGCAAGGCAGAGTTAGGCTTCTTCGGCGTAGTTGTATAAACACGGGTACACACACCACGACGCTGCGGGCTACCCTGCAAAGCAGGCACACCGCTTTTTTCAATTTGACTACGCCTTGGCTTGCGAACCAGCTGGTTTACAGTTGCCATCAAAATCTCCTGTTTGACCCCAGATATATACTCCAGAGCCATTTCTAAAAGTCTTTAATTTATTAAAAAAAGAGTCGCTGCTTAGCTCGCAGCAAGAGGTCGCGCATTCTAAAGAGCGACCTTCTGCTAGTCAACCTCGGAGCCGGAAAATTAAGAAATGATCTTAAGCT
>CAIYIP010000405.1 GCA_903926285.1 uncultured Gammaproteobacteria bacterium | reverse complement strand
TTATTTGATGGGTTAGATTTTGATATGTATCAAGTTGCCAGGCTCCATTTGGATTCATCTTTGCACCATGACGGTCGCAGCAGCATGCATTTAGTTAATGGCTGGGAGGCACACGCAATTCTCTATTTCCACTCAGCCGCCCAAGGTTCCCGTTTCAATGAATCCACTTAAACTCATTCGCGCAGCCCTACTGTTAAGCATGACTTTGGCAACTGCGCTGCCGGCCCATGCCGCCTCGATGTTCGCACGGCAGACCGGCATGCCTTGCGCGACCTGCCATTTCCAGAACTTTCCGACGCTGAATTCCTTCGGGAGGGTGTTCAAGGCCGGCGGTTATAACATCGTCGGTGGGCAGGCCAGGCTCGAAGCCAATGGCCTGTCGCTGCCTGTCGTACTCAATGCCGGCGTCGTCGGCAAGATGCGTTATCAGCAATCGAATGGCCCGAAGGTGCCGGGAACGAACACGACCAATGATGGAGAATTCCAGTTTCCGGATGAATTGCTGCTTATGCTGGGCGGGCGCGTCAACGAGAACATCGGGGTTTTGGTCGAACTGGATGTTCACGGAAACGATCCACTGGTCAGCGGCCTGAAAATGCCGTTCATGAAGGACGTGGGCAGCATCAAGGTAGGCGGGATTCCGTTCAGCACTTCGACCCAAGGCGTGTCCTATGGCTTTGAGATGCTCAATACCGGAGCCCTGCGCTTTGCCCGTGTCGCGGAAGATCGCACTGCAGTCTCCGCCCAGCAGTACATCGGCACCGCAACCAGAGCCCAGGGTTTTGCGCTGGTGGCCAGCAATGCGCAGTACTTCGCCAATTTCAGCAAGTGGTCGCCTCGTGCTGTAGGCGACAAAACCGGTTCACCTACTGCGAATTACTTGCGCCTGGCCGCGACGCCGCGCGTCGGCATCTGGGATGTGGGATTTGGCGCGCAGTCCTGGAGCGGCAGCGCAACGGAACCGGATCTGCTGACGACAGTCGACACGAAAGCCTGGGCTGTCGATGCGCAGATGCAGGGCGCATTTGGCGACAAGCCACTCGGCATCTATTTGTCCTATGCGAATGCTACGGGCAGTGCGGCCGGCGCAAACACCCACAATCTTTTCAACAGTAACCCCAATGACCGAACCGCAGTGGCGCTGACAGGACAACTGGGCGTCATTCCAGGCAAGGCAACGGTTCTGCTGGGCTACCGGCGCGGTGACAATGGCAAGGCCGTTGCCAGCACTGACAACGCGCTGATGGTCGGCGGGACTTACGTTATAGTCCAGAATGTGCAGCTCCAGCTGAATCACACCACGTATTCCGGCAATGCCTACGACGGCGCTCCCGCCAACGGCGATCGCATGACGACACTGATGCTGTACACCTCATTCTGAACCGTCAGTCTGTTGATGGACGTTTCCTCGGAAATGACCACGGCCTGTTGCCGCTGGTCATGGTTGTGATGAATCTGGTCTATGCGGCCTCCGCCTAACCCTTCGGCATCTTCAATCCGGTCAGCGGCGAGCGACGGCACTGCGTCTGGATCAGTAACACAGAGCCGGGACACCCGCTTTATCCTTTCACAGAGACGGGACACCCACTTTATCCCTTTATCCTTTCGCGGAAACTAAAAGCTGGAGTTAAGAGGGCAGTTAAGAGTGGCTGTCCCCATACCACCCTGTCTCTACAGTCCCGCCTTGTTAAACGCCAAGGTCACCAAGGCCTGCGCTTCTTCCTGCAGTCGCAACAAATGCTCGGGCCCCTTGAAGCTTTCGGCATAAAGTTTATAAACATCCTCAGTGCCGGAAGGCCGCGCCGCGAACCAGCCTTGCGCGGTGTTGACCTTCACACCACCAATCGCCGCACCGTTGCCCGGCGCGTGAGTCTGCACGCTGGTGATCGCATCACCGGCCAGGGTGGAGGAGGTAATGTCGGTGGCATTGAGTTTGGAGAGCACTCCCTTCTGCGCACGCGACGCTGGCGCATCAGTGCGTTCGTAAACCGGCGTACCATGTGTCTCTGTCAAACGCTGATAGTGTTCAGCCGGATCCTTGCCAGTGCGCGCCATGATTTCCACCGCAAGCAAGTTAAGAATAATGCCGTCCTTGTCCGTACTCCACGCGCTGCCATCGCGGCGCAGAAACGAAGCGCCTGCACTTTCTTCACCGCCAAAGCCGAGACTGCCCTCATGCAGGCCCGATACAAACCACTTGAATCCTACCGGCACTTCCATCAGTGGCCGCTGCAGTGCGTGTGCCACGTTATCGATCATGTTGCTCGACACCACCGTCTTGCCGATGCCTGCAGCCTTCGACCAATGCGGACGATGCGTGAACAAATAATTGATCGCCACGGCAAGATAGTGGTTCGGATTCATCAAGCCCTTCGGCGTGATAATGCCATGCCGATCACTGTCGGGATCGTTGCCAAACGCGAGCTGATACTGGTCCTTGTGCTCCAGCAGGCCCGCCATCGCATAAGGCGACGAACAATCCATGCGAATCTTGCCGTCCCAGTCCAGCGTCATAAAACCAAACTGCATGTCGACCTTGGCGTTCAGAATATCGAGATCAATATTCAGGCGCTCGGCAATCGGCTGCCAATAATCAACCGCTGCACCACCGAGCGGATCAACCGCAATACGAATCTTGCTGCCGCGCAGCACGTCTACATCAATGACTGCCTCAAGCTCATTCACGTAAGTTGTGATGTAGTCATGCTTGTGAATACACGCCGCAAAAAGCGCACGCTCATAAGGCATACGCTTAACACCAACCAGGCCATTTGCAAGCAACTCATTCGCGCGTGTTTCTATCGCCTTGGTTGCGTCAGTATCCGCCGGCCCGCCGTGCGGCGGGTTGTATTTGAAACCACCGTCCTGCGGCGGATTGTGCGAAGGCGTAATCACGATGCCATCCGCCAACCCATCCTTGCGCGTGCGGTTGTAATTGAGGATTGCATGCGAAATTGCTGGCGTCGGCGTGTAGCCGCTATCTTTGTCAATCATCGTGGCAATGCCATGTTCAGCCAACACCTCAAGCGCAGAGCGCAACGCTGGCATCGAAGCCGCATGACTGTCGCGGCCGATAAACAGCGGGCCTGTGACACCTTGTGCCAGACGATACTCACACAGCGCCTGGGTGATCGCGAGGATGTGGGCTTCGTTGAATGTGGAACTCAGCGGCGAACCGCGATGGCCGCTGGTACCGAAGGCAACGCGCTGCACAGCGTTGTCGGGATCGGGTTGCTGGGTGTAGTACGCGTGCTCGAGTGCAGCGAGGTCGATGAGATCAGTTGGTTGTGCGCGTTGTCCTGCGCGGGGGTGGTGGAGTGGCATCATTGGTTCCTTATTTATTACGTTCAATATTCGTCAAACAACAAGCATCGTCCCCACAACACAATTAGTCGGCTACAACGGCATGTTAACCACAGCAATAGCGTACGCCAGGCCGAGCCCGAACAGGAATATGAGAGCGGCAATTGTATGTGCCATTGCCCAGTTTATTGCGTCGTGTTTTATCCATACATTTTTCGATAGGTTATAGATCGCGGCCACCATGGTTGCCTCCAGATCTTGTTCAGTGCAGCCGTCCATGGTGCTTCGATGGGCATCCCTGGACAGCGAAGCAACATCACCAAAGAACCACAGCTTTTCAGTGTTCTGCAGCATAGGGTCACGTGCGTGATGGCGAGGCCACATCGCCCGCAGAATGAAGATGAATGAAAGCAGCAAGGCGATACCGGACAAACCAAGTAATAGCCAAATCGGTATGGTGTAAATATCACGGACGGCTCGCATCTTGTCCGCACCAACGAAGGAGCCCATAAGCTAGAGCGCAATGTGCAGTGAATAATTGGTGCAAAGCGAAAGCGGCAAATGCGCAGCCGTAAACACCGCAGTAAGCTCTTCGATCGATAGTTGCTGAGCGACCACACGACCGTTGCTGCCGCCGCCAAGCACCGGATTTTCCAGCAGCACGCGATGAGCCTGTAGCAATTGGCTGGCACTGGCTTCCGAGCCAGCAGGCCGGGCTAACAAGAGAAAAGAAACCTCAACAAAGCGCTGTGGGTGCGTGATCGCACCAGTGGTTCGATGCGTTGGCGAAACATTCTGGGAGCTTGAAACGTCCACTACGCGCCATGGCCACATAACCAGACCCGTGACATCGTCGGCCGGTCGCGCGACCTGTACAACTGAACCCGTTGACGATTGGATCAAGGTGCCTATTGTGGCAAAGGCTTCGTCAATGTTCATATTGTGTGCATCAAGGCTCATGATTCACGACCGCGATATGGGACTACTTTCTTGGGTACTTATGTCTGGAGCTTTTCATAATTCCGGGATGATTGGTAGTACAAACTTCAGTGTATGCACGTCCAAAGCGGGGCATCCTCTCCCGCGCCATCCGTTATCCGGCGTCTTGAGTCGTCCCTTGTGCATTTGCAGATGACGTGTTTTCATTCCGGCTGTTTCCTTACCAGGGTTGACCACCATCTTGAGCGTCAAACACCTCGACCATAACGTCCCACTTATCGTGCTGTTCTTCTCATTGCTGCGCACGCCGCGCCGCCGGATTTCTGGCCAATGAGCATAATCTTTCTCGGCATCGTCCTGATTGCGTTTTTCGCTGCCGCATGGCGTGAAATTGGGCACGTGGCGATCGAGGGCGTGCCGACGCCGATGGAGGAGTTATCCGCAGGCATGCTGACCTCGGCGAGCGGCGCGGGCTCGTTGCTTCACAAGGCCCGGTAACCTGATATCCTTTGCGCCAGTAGCGGAATCCGGTGGTAGTCAATGAATCATGTGCGTCAAATCAAGGTGTTGTTACTGGTGGCAATGATGGTGCTGTTGAATGCTTGCGCCGCACCTATCGACATGGCTGCTCAGCGTGCGGCCAGGGTCGACGTGCTTACTCGCGATATTCAGCAATTGTCACCGGCTATCCCATGGCAGGAGGCGCACGACTTTGCCAGTGTTGCCGTGGAAACATCCGCTGAACTGGGACTCAAATACGAAGTGGTACTCAAGCCCTGGTTACACAATCTGAGTGTTGTGACCGGCCTGAAGCAACGCGGCCTTTGCTACGAATATGCAAAGGATTTGTATGCGAGCCTGAAGTTGGTCAGTAGTGAACACTTGGTGATGTACTACGTGCGGGCCAATCGCGGCAAGATTAACGAGCATCATGCCTTGACGGTAGTGGTGAAGGACGCCGAATGGGACAGCGGACTGATCCTGGATGCCTGGCGTAGCAATGGAAACCTGTATTTTGCTCCGCTCAAGGCGGACAAGTATCCCTGGGTTTATGAAGCGAATGCGCCTTTTGCCAGTGCAAATGCAACTGCAAGCACGGAGCCAGGTGCGCAATAGTACCGCCATTCCCGGGAACGGAAATCTGTCATGCGTTATCTGAAAATCCCCGGCGTTATCTTGCTGATCCTGTTGTTGGGGCCTCTATTGCAGGCCATGTTCGGCGGCCAGCCGGTCGGCAGGTGGACTGAATGGCGGCTTGCCAATCGCGACAGCGCCAGCATTGCCCCATTGCCCTCGGCCTATCCCGGTGCCGTGATCCAGATCTATGCGGCGCGCACTTACAGCTGGCGCGGTCATCTTGCTGTTCATACGTGGGTGTCCACCAAGTCAGCTGGAGCCGATAACTACCTCGTCCATCAGGTCATCGGTTTTCGCGAGGGAAGTGGTCTCGATGTACGCGTGTCGCAGGCGCAAGTACCGGATCGTAACTGGTATGGCAGCCGGCCAGAACTGCTGGTCGATGTGCGTGGAGCCGCAGCTGAAGCGCTAATCCCAAAGGTGTTGAACGCTGTGCAGAGTTATCCGTATCCGGACCGGTATACGACATGGCCAGGCCCCAACAGCAATACCTTCACTGCCCACATCGGGCGCTCAGTGCCAGAGTTGAAACTGGTGTTGCCGGTTACCGCCATAGGCAAGGATTATCTGCCCGGAGGGGCATTAATTGCCGGTACGCCGAGTGGTACTGGTTATCAAGTGTCGCTGCTGGGCGTGCTCGGTGTCATGGCAGCTGCGGACGAAGGGTTCGAAATCAATGTACTCGGATTGGTGGCCGGCGTGGATTTCTTGCGGCCTGCACTCAAACTGCCTGGCATTGGCCGGGTGGGCATGCAGAGTACTGCCACTGCGAGAGAAATTGAGTAAAGACAAGAGTTTCGTTGTTTTGCAACCCGCACCACAAGTGTTGCGCCCACCATACACCCGCTGCTATTCGCTGATCTGTAAGCCGCGTGGAAAACCGGCAATCAGGAATTATCGATAACCCGCAACCAGAACTGTGCCCGCTGCGATTTTGAATACCACTATTTCAGTGGTTAATGTTCGGTGGTGCGTGCGGATCGGGGCCGCGAAGCGCCGCAGGCGGGTTTGGTGATGGTTATGCCTTGATGCCCTACTAACCAGCAGGTGCATGGAATGTCTGGATGGGACACCCTGCAATATGCCTGCTCTTGCTCGGCGCACAGAGAAAGAACGGTGTAGTAATCCATCAAGGAGAATAAAAAGCGGGTGTCCCGGGCCGGCCTCGGGCCGGCCCCCATGCCAGCCTTGTGTGTGCGCAGATGACGTGTTTTCATTCCGGCTATTTCCTTGCTAGG
>CAIYIP010000404.1 GCA_903926285.1 uncultured Gammaproteobacteria bacterium | reverse complement strand
GGTACTTCGATGATTACGCCGTATGCGCCGCATTCGATGGCTGAATCAATATCGGTCTGCATCGCACGTGCAAAGGTGTAGATTTTGGATTTAAGGCCAAGGCCGCAGATCGTCTTGATTGCCTTGTAGTCATCCGGCGATACCGCAGGCATGCCGGCTTCGATTCGGTCTATGCCGATATCCGACATCATTTCTGCCATTTCTATCTTGTCTTCGGGGCTGAACACCACACCCGGAGTCTGCTCGCCATCGCGCAAGGTGGCGTCGTGAATTTCGACCTTGGCAGGCAGGTCAAATGTTGCTCTGACCTCGTCCTTGACGTTAAAGGGGCTGACCCACCATTCGCCTTCCTTGTGATATTGCACAGTCATGCTTGTTACCTTTTTTATAAGAAATTCAGGGAGGCAGCCAGAATAAAGCGGGCACCCGGCTTAGTCAACGAAAGGCGGGCTGTAGGGGCTGAGGAGGAGAACAGCCTGGCGGACAACGTTTAAGTGCGGGTGGTAATTCTGGTTCGGCTCCTGACTTCCGCAAGCTCCAGGAAATTCCCGTCTACGAGGTCCAGATGAACTTCAAAGGCCGGCGGCGGTAGGTATAAGCAGAAGTGTCTTTGGCATGGATGCCAAAGCCAAGTCCCCAGGGATGGGTTTACGACGTCTTCTGCTTATACCTACCGCCGCTGGCCCCGAGCAGGTGGTTGTGTGCCTTAACTTAAGGCGCAAGTGAAACCAATTCCGCTTTTATTAGTGCGGCATCTGTTTCGGTAAACCAGCGCTCAGCCACAAGCTCATCAAGCGATGCCGCGACCTTCGCAGCATAATTCTCCGGTGTTTCATACACACTCTGCAGCTTTGCCCAATCGAATGACACTTTCGAGGCAATGCTGCCGCACTGGCCCGGGGAGTTTCCGGAGTAGCTGGCGACTGGCACTTCCACATAGGTATGACGGACGCCACCTTTTACGTTGCCAAATTCATCGGTTTCAAAAGCGGCTTCCGGGGTGCCCGCATTTTTGACGGAGAGGCGTTCGGCGCGTGGCGGTGGCGTGCCGTTACGCACCCAGTTGTCGAGATTGGCGAACGCGGCATCGATGACGTAACGCTTGATCGGGTAATTGAGCAAATCAATGTCGGGCGTGCATTTGTAGTTATAGGGCCATTTGCCAATCGACACCGGCTGGCCGGCCTTGAGCTGGTCCTCCACAACGGGCAGGTGCTGGAAATAGATACGGTCCATGCGCGGGGCACCGGCTATTTCGTACAGCCGGAAACGATCACCTGCTTCGTCGCTGTCGGGCCGGCGGGTTGCTATAGCGCCCAGCACTTCACCTTGAGGCACAACTCGTATTACAGGCACATCGACATTGCTCACAATCTGCTGGGCATCGCCAGCAGCCAGAGCAGTACCGCAGCGGTTTAACCGAGTGGGTACGTCTGAAGAGGGCAGCAGGTAGCCGTCATAAATCGCCGCACCATCATTCAGTCGGGCACGTGCATTAAAACTCGCAGCGTAGGTTGCTGCGTGCCCGTGATGTGATGACATGTACAGCTTCTCGACATTGAAGCCCGCCAGCGGACCAGCCGAGGGCTTGCTTTTGAGCAAGGCGCCAACCTGGCTGTAGATGTCCCAGTGCAGGCCTTCTTCGGAGGGTGATGTGGTGTTCTGCGGGCCACAAGTCTCAGCTGGGTTTGGATTGGTAAACGCCAGGGCTGCATAACGTTCCGGATTGAATTTTTTGAGAGCGTCAATATTCTGCGGCATATGGGTGATACCAACAAAGGCATCGCCCTGGTCCATAAAATAAGCATGCGACAAGGCCCAGATAAAAGCCCAGTCGTAACCCCGCGCTTCGTTGAGCGGCTCTACGATTACATTGCCGCTAAAATCTGCGGAATCCACCGGGCGGCGTACGAGGATACGTGTGACATACGGAGCAGCAGCGGTCTTGATACTGATCTGGCCATCTGCGCCACGGTCATAAATATTGGCATCGCCGCTGATGATGTACTCTTCCTCGATGTAGCCAGCCGCGGCAAGATCGACCACTTCCTGAATCCTGTCAGCTGCCATGAGTGGGTAGGATTCCGGCATAACCGCAAGTGGACCGGTAACCATCGGCAAGGGTACGGAGGTCTGCGCAACTACAGAAACTGATATGACGAGGGCAAGTGTAAGCAGCGGGAATGAGAATTTCATGTATACCTCGAAGATTTTTTTGCAGCGACTGGCCAAGTGTATGCAGCAGAATAAAAAGTTACAGGGCCAGCAATACGATTCATTCATGCGGGTCTAATCCTGTGAAGGAGCCAACAGCAGTATAAGTGGCAAAATTTTAATACACCACCTGAAAAGCCCCGGCGGGACCACATCTGGTATGACATCCTGCCAACGAGTCCGAGAGTGCGAGGAACAAGAAGTCTACAACCATGGACATTGGCGCGGAGTATGCCTATTCTGCCTGCACGCTTTGGGCAAGCCTGCCAAGGTCATAAAATTAAATCCACGTTTTTACCAGGAGGCATCTAATGTTTAAAACAGGACTTAACACTAGCTTGAATACGGGTATGCTGACGGTCTTTTCCACTGTGCTATTTTTCACCGGCTGCTCACAGGAGAGCGCAGAGACAACAACAGCTACTGAACCTGCGGGTGCAGAAAGTGCAGCAACTAATGAGGGCTCAGCTGTTGATGCAGCGATTGCCGCGCTCGGCATGCAAGATCTGAACTCCATCACTTATTCCGGCACAGCGTGGCGCATCAGAAACAGCTTCATGCAGACAGCAAGCGCAAGCCCCCCCTGGCCGTCCCGCGACGACATCACCAACTACACGCGCACCCTGGATCTGACTAACCTTGCCCAGCCGGTATCACTTGCAAAAGGCGAAACTTTTGCGTCAAACCTGTTCTTCGCGCCGCCTGTTGCCGGCACATACACGCAAACTATCCCCGCGACCCAGAGTGCCTGGGGCCAGCAGCTTGAAGTCTGGCTCACGCCCTGGGGCTTTCTGAAAGCAGCAGATAGTTACGATGCAATAGAGACCGGGCAAACACTGGATAATAATCCAGTTACTGCAGTCACCTGGATGTCGCCTGTCACGCAGACCTCTCTTTCCGGCATGCGCTACACTGTTACCGGTTACATCAATACGCAGAATCAGGTGGAACGTGTTGAAACCTGGGTTGAAGATCCTTTCATGGGTGATATGCACGTCGTTGCGCTTTATTCCGACTATACCAATTTCAACGGTCTGATGGTGCCGGCAACCATGGAACAACAGCGCGGTGGCGGTGGTATTTTCGGCGTCAGCGTAACTGTAGCCAGCGCTAATCCGGCTAACGTTGCCGAACTGTTAACTCCACCTGCCGCGCCTGCTCCAGGGGCTCCGCCAGCTGCACCGGCAGCACCGCCAGCTGAACTAGCGCAGCAGATTGGTGAGGGCGTGTATTACATCACCGGCGGTTATGGCTCAGTGGCCGTCGAGTTTACTGATCACATCGCGGTGTTCGAAGCCGGCCAGTCCGAAGCCAGGGGCCAGCAGATACTTGATGAGGTCAAACGTATTTTCCCCACCAAGCCCATTCGTTACCTGATCAATTCCCATCCGCACGCGGACCACACCGCTGGCATGGTTCCGTTCGTCCGCGAAGGCGCCACGATCATCACCCATGCCAACAACGTGGAATTCCTGAACATGGCGCTCAGCACGCCACGCACGCTGCTCGGTCAGGAAACCCTGGCGCCGAAATTCCAGGCCGCTGAAGAAGTGACTGTGCTCGAGGATGCGATGACACGTCTCGAATTGCATCACATCACCAACGATCACAGCGACGGCATGTTGGTGGCTTATCTTCCCGCGCAGAAAATCCTGACCCAGGCCGACTTCACGCTGCCACAACCGGGCGCAATGCCCAATCCGTTTGTGGTAAATCTTGCTGAATATGTTGATGCTCAAGGGCTCGACTTCGAGCAGTATTGGGGAATACATACTGCGCAGATGCCACAGACGAAAGCAGATTTGATGGCGACTATTGGTAAGTAGCAGACGTAAAGCAGGGACCGGTTCTGCTGGTCCCTGCAGCTGGTTGCTAAAAATGTGGCATTTATGTGTCGACTATGGCCGCCCGGTCATCGCCGCTGGCACCACCCACGCATCAAATTGCTCAACCGTTACAAAACCCAGCTTGACAGCTTCATGTTTTAGCGTCGTGCCATTTTTATGCGCAGCCTTGGCGATTTGTGCAGCTTTTTCATACCCGATATGGGTATTGAGCGCAGTCACCAACATCAGTGAATTGTCGAGGTGTTGTTTGATTGCGGTGAGGTTGGGCTCGATGCCGTACACACAATGTCCAGCAAACGAGTTACAGGCATCGCCCAGTAATGTTGCTGACTGCAACACATTGGCTGCCATAAGTGGTTTGAATACATTCAACTGGTAATGTCCCTGCATGCCACCCGCGGTCACCGCAACGTCGTTTCCGATCACCTGTGCACAGACCATCGTAAGCGCTTCGCACTGCGTGGGGTTGACCTTACCGGGCATGATTGATGAACCGGGTTCGTTTTCGGGCAGCAGGATTTCACCTATGCCGCTGCGCGGGCCGGAAGCGAGCATGCGAATGTCATTGGCAATCTTATTGAGGGCTACGGCCAGTTGCTTGAGTGCGCCGTGGCTTTCGACCAGTGCATCATGTGCTGCCAGCACTGCAAATTTATTCGGTGCCGTTGTAAAAGGATGACCTGTCAGCTGGGCAATTTTCGCTGCGACAAGTGCTGCGTAACCCGGTGGTGTATTGATGCCAGTGCCTACTGCTGTGCCGCCGAGCGCCAGTTCACTCAGATGGTCAAGCGTATTGCGCAGTGCGTCGGCGCAATAATCGAGTTGCGCAACAAAGCCGGAAAATTCCTGACCGAGTGTCAGCGGCGTGGCATCCATCAGATGTGTGCGGCCAATCTTGACGATTTCCATGAAACTGTTTGCTTTCTGTTCCAGCAGATTGCCAAGCTGGTGTACTGCCGGCAGTGTGTGCTCGACCAGCTTTTTGTATATCGCAATGTGCATCGCGGTCGGGAAGGTATCGT
>CAIYIP010000403.1 GCA_903926285.1 uncultured Gammaproteobacteria bacterium | reverse complement strand
GTGCTGGAACCGCTATAGCATTCGGTAATCTGGGCGGCAAACTGATAGAAAGCTCTGCCCGTCAGCCTGAACTTGCACCACGCCTGCAAACCCAGTTCTTCCTTGTTGCTGCATTCGTGGACGTAATTTCCATCATCGGCGTAGGTATGGCGTTCCTGTTTATTTTTGCTGGTCCTTTCACTGTTTAATACGGGCAAAGACTAATCAAAAAGTGTCAGTCGCACGAACATCTGTGCTCGCTGAATGCATGAAGTAGAGGAAAGGTTATGGATTTGAATGCAACGATTATCGGTCAAATAATCGCATTCTTCGTGTTTGTCTGGTTTTGCCAACGCTTTGTTTGGCCTCCCATTACCAAGGCAATGGAAGACAGACAGAAGAAGATTGCCGATGGTCTGGAAGCCGCGTCACGTGCTGGCCACGATCTTGAGTTGGCTCAGGAGCGAGCATCCGCCCTGCTGAAAGAGGCGAAGACCAGTTCTGCTGGAATCATTGATCAGGCGAATAAACGCGCCAACCAAATCATTGATGAGGCAAAAGAAAAGGCGCGCGAAGAGGGGCATCGCCTGATCGCGGGCGCCCAAGCCGAGCTTGACCAGCAAATCAACCGTGCCCGGGAACAACTGCGCATGCAGGTGGCAGGTATTGCTTTGGCGGGAGCTGAAAAAATTCTAGAAGCTTCAGTTGATGAAAAAGCACACGCCTCCCTTCTGGATAAACTTGCGGCCAGTCTGTAATAACGGATATGAGGAATTAACAGGCAATGGCGCAACTAACAACACTGGCAAGGCCCTACGCGCGTGCAGCATTCGAAACCGCTGCCGCCACCAACAAACTGAAGACCTGGTCAGAAATGTTGGGTTTGCTGGGCGCTCTTGTTCAAGAAGACAGAGTCGCCAGCTTTTTGCTGGTGCCTGCACATAGCGCAGCACAACAAGCTGATGCATTGATCGAAATGTGTGGCGATGCACTGCACGATAGCGTCAGGAATTTTGTGCGCGTGCTCGCAACAAATAAGCGCCTGATCCTGATAGGCGAAATCGTCAAACTGTTTGAAGAATTGAAGGCAGACCACGAGCGTATTGTCGATGTGGATGTCATATCCGCATTCTCTTTGGATGAAGTCGCGCAGCAAAAGCTTGCTGCCGCCCTGAAACAACGACTACAGCGCGATGTGAAGCTAAATACCAGTGTAGACAAGTCTCTTATCGGCGGACTTGTAGTGCGTGCAGGTGATTTTGTCATTGACGGCTCTGTGCGCGGTAAATTGAATAAATTAATTGAAACCATGAATGCCTGATCCAAGATAAGTTCGCGTGTAACCAGCTCGAGTTACACTGCAATCAGACACGACCCAGACAGGTTATAAAGTTGAGGAAGCACGTATGCAGCAACTGAATCCATCCGAAATCAGCGACATTATCAAACAGCGCATTCAAAAACTGGATGTAACTGCTCAGGCCAAGAATGAAGGCACGATCGTTAGCGTGTCTGACGGGATTATTCGTATCCACGGTCTGGCCGAAGTAATGTACGGCGAGATGATCGAGTTTGAAGGCGGCATTTACGGAATGGCCCTTAACCTTGAGCGCGACTCTGTTGGTGCAGTTGTTCTGGGGGACTACCAGAGCCTGGCCGAAGGCCAGACTTGCCGCTGCACAAAACGCATTCTCGAAGTACCAATTGGCCCGGAACTTGAAGGCCGTGTTGTGGATGCTCTTGGTATCCCTATTGATGGCAAAGGCCCAATCAATTCCAAACTGACCGATGCCGTAGAAAAGGTTGCTCCTGGCGTTATCGCGCGTCAGTCAGTATCGCAACCAGTGCAAACCGGTTTGAAAGCTATCGACGCCATGGTGCCAATCGGGCGTGGCCAGCGCGAATTGATTATCGGTGACCGCCAGGTTGGTAAAACCGCAATTGCAATCGATACCATCATCAACCAGAAAGGCACCGGCATTAAGTGTATTTATGTTGCCATCGGCCAGAAGCAATCTTCCATAGCCAACGTTGTTCGCAAACTTGAAGAACACGGCGCAATGGCCCATACCATTATTGTAGCTGCAGGCGCTTCCGACCCTGCTTCAATGCAATTCCTGGCGCCATATACCGGCTGTACCATGGGTGAGTACTACCGTGACCGTGGTCAGGATGCCCTCATTATTTATGACGACTTGACCAAGCAAGCTTGGGCTTATCGACAGATATCATTGTTGCTGCGTCGTCCTCCCGGTCGCGAAGCTTATCCTGGTGACGTATTCTATTTGCACTCACGCTTGCTTGAGCGCGCGGCACGAGTGAATGCGGACTACGTTGAAAAGTTTACCAAGGGTGCAGTAAAGGGCCAAACAGGTTCATTAACCGCCCTGCCAATTATCGAAACACAGGCTGGCGACGTATCTGCCTTCGTACCTACCAACGTGATCTCCATTACTGATGGTCAGATCTTCCTTGAAACCAGCTTGTTCAACTCAGGTATCCGTCCTGCCATGAACGCCGGCTTGTCGGTTTCACGCGTAGGTGGCGCCGCGCAAACCAAAATCATCAACAAGCTGGGCGGCGGTATTCGTCTGGCTCTGGCGCAGTATCGGGAACTTGCGGCTTTCGCTCAGTTCGCTTCCGACCTTGACGACACCACTCGTGCTCAGTTAGAGCACGGACAGCGCGTAACTGAGTTGATGAAACAAAGACAATATTCACCCTTATCAGTAGCCGAAATGGCAACAGTATTGCTCGCGGCCAACGAAGGCTTTTTGAAAGCTGTCCCGCTCAACAAGATTGCCGACTTTGAAGCTGCTTTGCTGTCATACATGAATAGCACCCACAGCGAACTGATGAAAAAGATTAACAAGACCGGCGAGCATTCTGCAGAGGTTATTGCTTCGTTCAAAGCAGCCCTTACCTCTTTTGTTGCAACCCAGACCTGGTAACAAGCAATGGCGGTCGGAAAAGAAATTCGCAATCAGATCAAGAGTATTAAAAATACTCAGAAGATCACTCGCGCCATGGAAATGGTGGCTGCGAGCAAGATGCGCAGGGCTCAGGAAAGCATGGCGCTGGGTAAGCCCTACGCGACTAACATTCGTAATGTGGTCAGCCACCTTGCCAATGCGAATCCAGAATACCAGCACGTTTACATGAAAGAGCGTCCGGTAAAAAAAGTAGGTTACGTTGTGATCTCCTCCGATCGCGGCTTATGCGGTGGTTTGAACATCAACGTATTCAAGGCGATGGTTGGCAACATGAAAAGCTGGCACGAGCAAGAAGCTAATGCCGAGATCTGCACAATCGGGGCCAAGGCCGCCTCATTCTTTAATAGCTTTGGCGGCAAGGTTGTTGCCTCAGTGCGCAATATTGGAGAGAAGCCAACAGTGGCCGATGTAATTGGCGCAGTGAAAGTGATGCTGGACGCATACATGGCCGGTGAAATAGATCGCTTGTTCCTGGTCAGCAACGAATTCGTCAACACAATGACTCAGAAGCCCACAGTTGAGCAGTTATTGCCCCTCAAACCGGCCGATGCATCCGAATACAAACATCACTGGGATTACATCTACGAACCTGCACCAAAAGAATTGCTCGATGGTTTGTTAACGCGTTACATCGAGTCCCTCGTGTACCAGGCCGTAGTAGAAAACAACGCCTGCGAACAGGCGGCGCGAATGGTTGCCATGAAAAGCGCAACAGATAACGCGGGCGATATTATTGATGAGCTGCACATTCGACCATTTATGGACCCCGCCGCTGTGTGCCTTTATTTGAAACAGGGATCCATATGTGAATCGATGTTGGACTACAGCCTGGCGATAG